>JAYYEE010000423.1:0-8544 GCA_036160175.1 Planctomycetota bacterium | reverse complement strand
GACCGACGACGACCTAGAGCTGCTGCGCGTAGCTGACGAGCTGCTGGCGAGCGCGTGGGACGGGGCGCGACCTGTCCGGCTGTTGGGCCTCACCGGCGCCGACCTCCGGGACGTCAGCGGGGACGCCGCGCCCGCCCCCGTGCAGCGAGCGCTGTTCGAGGCGCCGGAAGAGCGCGCCGTCGCCGCGGACAGCCAGCAGCGCAGCAAGCTGCTGCAGGCGATGGACGCAATCCGGGATCGCCACGGCGAGCGCGCGGTCCGCCACGGCGGCGGCCGCGGCTCGACCAACCCCTGGGGGCCTGACCGAGGCCAAGGCCTCGGCCGCTCGGACTAGAGCGCGTCGAGCACCTGCTGGGGATGCTCGGCTGGCTTAACCTCTTCGTAGACGCGCGCGACGACGCCAGAGGGGTCGACGACCACCGTGATGCGCTTGGGGTAGCCTGCGGCGGCGTCAGCGGCTGCTCCGCAGGCGACGCTCAGGGTCTTGTCGGTGTCGCAAAGCAGCGAATACGGGAAGCCAAACTTCTCCCTGAACGCGCGATTGTCAGCGACGGAGTCGAACGAGACGCCACAAAGGACGGCGTCCTTGGCGTCGAACTGGGGCTTCAGATCACGGAAGCCCTTGCCTTCAATCGTTCAACCGGGCGTGTCGGCCTTGGGGTAGAACCAGAGCACTAGCGTCTTGCCGGTGAAGTCACGCAGCGAGCGGCGGTTGCCCTCGTCGTCGAGCACCGTGAAGTCCGGCGCCTGGGAGCCTGTTTCGAGCATGCCGACAGGATAGGACGCCGCGGCTGCGACTCCATCCCTCGAGCGGCCCGGATTTAGCGCGCCGCCGCCGCGCGCACGGCCTCTAGCCAGCCGTAGCCGAAGCGCTCGTCTGGCTCGAGGTAGTGGCCCTCGCTCCACTCATTGAGCGACGCGATCATGACCAGCGGGTCGTCGCAAGAGACGGGAGAGCGGAAGGCCCGCGCGCGCCGCAGCGCTGCCTCGAAGAGCTCTGGGTGCTCTCCGGTGACGACCGGCGACCAGGGGTACTTGTCGGGTCGCTTTGGGCCAAAGTCGGCGCCGCGCGGGCTGGCGTCCCAGCCGGGCGCGACCGACGGCATGTAGGGCAGGCCCGAGCGCTCTGCGAACGACGCCCACTGCGTCGCGCGCAGCTCGGCGTAGGCGCGGTAGTCCTGCTCGAACGGTCCGGTCCAGTCTGGCAGGAAGACGTAGTGCGTGACGCTGTCGAAGCCGACCTCGCGCACCTGCTGCAGGACCTCGGGGTTGGGGTCGATCGCGGCGAGGTGGAGGTCGCGGTGGCCGTGCGTCCGCAGCCACGTGCGCGCTGCGGTGATCGCGTCCCGGGCGCCGTCGACGCCGAGCTCCTGCACGAAGAACGTCGAGTCAAAGATCGACAGGTAGCTGCGGCCGCCGACGGTCACGTAGTTGGAGCGCGAGAAGTAGCGCTCCCCGAGCATCGCGACGAAGCGCACAAAGTCGTCGACGTCCGACGGCACCACGCGCGCGGGGTCCAGGACCGGCGCGTCGGCGCGACGCACCGGCAGCACGCGGCGCGGCATGCGGTTGGCCCACATGCAGGCGAACGGGACCTCGTCGCCCGCGGGTCCGCTGAGGAACCCGCGGTCCAAACCGTCTTCGAAGACGCGCTTGCCGCGGCACCAGAACACGCCGAACACGAACGCGTCGACTCCATGCTCCTGGGCAAGCCGCACGCGCTGGCCGAGCTGGCTCGGGTCACGGTCGTCGTATTCGCCGAGCAGCGGCACCTTCGGCTGGGCGTGCCCGTCGAAGCGCGGCGCGCATCCGCGGACCAGCTCCCATTCGGTGAAGCCTGGGTGGAAGGAGCGGTCGCGTTCGGGGATCGGATGCCAGCCCGAGTAGACGTAGGCCGCGGTGCGCATGCCGGTCGTCGTGGCGTCGCCGCCTTAGAGCCCGACGGTCGCGGTCCCGCCGTTGGTCGCGATCGGCGGGGCGCTCGCGGGGGCGCCGACCCGGGCCATCACGATCTGCGCGTGCAGCTGGAACCCGATCAGGCCGGGCTGGTTCGGCACGGCCACCGCGAACGGGGCGGGGTACGCGCCCGAGGCGCCAGGTGGGCACGACGTGTTGCTGGTGACGAGCGACTGCGCGACGACGTCGGGGCTGACGAGCAGGTCAAACCCGAGCGGCAGCGCGGCTGGCAGCGGGATGCCCTGCCGGCTCTGGTTTGAGGTGCCCATGACCAACCAAGCGGCGTAAGGCGTGAGGACTTGGAGGCAGAAGAACGGCGGGGTCTGGTACGTGACGCTCAGCGAGAAGGTGGTCCCGAGCCTCGGCAGGCCGGTGACCGCGTGTTGTTGGCCGGTCGATGTCTCGCCGCTCGCGGCGCCGAAGGAGATGAACGTCGCGCTCTGGGCGCGGGCAGCAATCGACAGGATGGCCGCGAAGCTGATCGCGCGGAGGAGGTGGGGCATGCACGTTGGAGGATACGGGAAATCAGCGCGAGTGGGCGACTTACCGCGCTCTACAATCGCGCTCTGTCGCATCGGCTCGCATGACGTCCCACGACCCCGCAACCGCCACCAGCCGCCTACGCGAGCTCTTGCGTGACACTCCGAGCGATCCCGCCGCGGGCGCGCGCGCGCTCGCCGACGAGCGGCGTCAGCTGACGGAACCCGCGCTGCAGGCCGAGTTGTTGGGCCACGAGCAGCGGTGGTTAGAGGGCTTCCACCAGACGCGGTCGGCGCGGCTCCGCGAGGACCTCGTTGGGGTGCGCCGGGACTGGCTCGAGGTGCGCGTACGACAGCTATGTGCCGCGCCGCCGCGCGTCCGCGTCTTGCTCGACCTCGCAGAGGCTCAGGCGATGGCGACGGCCGCCGGCGAGGCCGCGTTGCGGCAGCGGTGCGACGCGGCGATCGCGTCGGGTGTCGGGGCGATCGCCGCAGATGACGCGATCGGCGACGAGGTTGGCGAGCGGTTCGCGCTGTTGACGTCCTCGGTCGAGGAGGTCCCGATCGAGCAGCAGATCGAGCTGCTCCGTTGCACCGGCGCGCTGCTCGAACGGCTCGCGGCGCAGACCGGCTCGCGTCGCTGCAGCCGCTTCGGGCGGCGCTTGCTGACGGCGGCCGACGACCGGGAGCTTGCGCGCCGGATGGAGCGTCGGCTCGGCGCGCGCGGGGTGGCCGCGTTGGAGACGACCAACTTCGTGCTGCTGGTCGTCGTGCTCGTCACGCTCATCGTCGAGGCAAGCGTCGACTTGACCCCGGCACAGCGCACCGCGTTCCATTGGGTGGACGCCCTGGCCTGTCTGTTCTTCGTGGCGGACTTCGCCTTCGAGCTGCTGCTGCACCCGTCTCGTTGGAGTTGGTTCCGCCGCAACGCCTTGACCGACCTCGTCCCGGCGATCCCGTCGGTGCTGTTCTTGCTGCCTGCTGCGCCGCTCTCTGGCGGCGGCGACAACCTGCTGTTGCTGCGCATCCTCCGGGTCTTGCGCGTCACCTGGGCCGCGCGCTACGTGCAGGCGCTGCGGCCGCTGCTGCGGTCGGCGCGGCTCCTTTTGTTCTTGCTTCGCGGGTTGGACGGCCTCGCGTCGAGGTTCTCCAAGCTGCTGAACCGCGAGTTCGTCTTCGTGCCTGCAGCCGCCGACGTCAAGCGCACCGCGCAGGAAGAAGGCCGCCGCGAGCTCGCGTTCGACGCGCTGCGCCGGGAGCACGAGCTGGTCGAGCTGCTGCCGCAGGCGCAGCGCCGCGAGCTGTTACATGAACGGGTCGCGGCGTCGCGCGCCGCGCTGTCGGAGCTGCCTGCCGAGGCGTTCATGGTGACGACGAGCCACGCCGCGGTCCGCGACGTCGCCATCGGCGACGCGATCGAGTTCATGTGGACGCTGCGCACGCAAGACCTGCGCCGCTTCCTTGAGCCCAGCGACGTGCAAGCGCTCGATCGCGTCGTGCGAATCCTCTCCGCCGTGCCGGTGCGCTGGTTGCCGCTGATCCGCCGCCTCGCGGTGCATCCGTTGCCGGAGAGCGCAGAAGCCCGGATCGTCGCGCTCGGGCGTCGGGTGGCGGATTGGCTCGAGTCTTGGCATGGCCGGATGCTGTTCTTCGCGGACCTGCACGGGATCGTGACCGGCCCGCAGATCCTCGACCGCGTCGCGACCGCGATGGTCAAGGCGAGCCAGCGCCCCGCCGTCCGGTTGCTGCTGTTCGGAGGGCTGTTCTTGCTGTTCGACCGGCTGCTGCGCGGCACCGCCGTCGGTGACCTCCTGAGCACCATCGTCGGGCTACCGCTGGTGCTGCTGGGCAGCTTCTGCCTGGTGTTCCTGTTCTTGGGCCACTGGATGAAGCGGCTCGCTGGGCAAGCTTCGGACAACTACCGGCTGACGAGCGAAGCCCACTTCATCTCCCAGCTTGAGCGCGTGCAGTCTCGCTACGAGGCGGTCGACCTCGACTTCCTCACCGCGCGCGTCTTTCACGACCGCGCCAACCGGGCGTTCGCGAGGCGCGTGCTCGAGGGGCAGCTCGCGTCGGCGCGGACCGGCGTGCCGGTCGGGCAAGGTGAGGCGCCCGACCACGTTTGCCTGGACAGCAACCGCGTCGCGCTGCTCTACCTGCACTTCCTCGACGGCGCGCCGCTGCATATCAGCGACGTCAAGACGACGGAGCAGCTGCTGGCCAACCAGTCGCTCGAGAATCTGCGCAGCCAGTTTCTGCCTAAGGATCGATCCACCAGCAAGAGGCTGCGGAAGCTCAAGCTGGACGACGGCTCGTTGTTCCGCGGCCCGTATCTGTGGTTCCGGTTTATCACCGAGTCGATCGCTGTCGAGGCGGCGAAGCGCATCGCTGGCTACAACAGCTTCTGCATCCCGATCGAGCAGCGACCATTCGCCGATCCGGTCGCGCTTGAGAGGATGTCGGCGTGGCTAGCGCGGCGGCGGGACCCGCGCGGCGGCCGCTCGAGCAAGGATCGGAAGGAAGACGCGCGCGTCGCGGCCTACCCGACTACGGAGTTCACGGCCCTCGACTTCTTGGGCGGTGACGAGGAGCGCGACCGGCACCTCGCCGCGGTGTTCGGTGACGAGGTCCTCGAGACGGTGCGGTTCGACCGGCGGACGATGATTCGCGAGATCTTCGGGACGCGCCCGGTGCACCACCTCCCGAAGCAGGACCGGAGCTTCAACCCGCTGCGCTTCTACGAGACGAAGCTGTCACACGGCCGTGTGCTGCTCGCGCCGGCGTTCCTCGTCTGGCGCTTCTTCCGCTCGATCGGGTGGGTGGTCTCTAAGGTGCGCCAGATCGTGCGCGAGGTGCTCGACCCGGACCTCGCGATGCAGCGGCGGGAGGTCGGCGAGGCGCCGTTCGCGGTCGCGCTCCGCAAGATCCACCGGATGAAGGCGCCGGGGCTGCTAGAGGCGGTGCGCCTGCGCCTCCGGGTAGACCCGGTCTACGCCGGGGCGCCCGCAGGTTGGAGCGTCGCGGAGCCTGACGTCGAGACCCCTGAGGTCGCGCGAGACGTCGAGTTCTTGCACCTGCGCGAGCGCGAGGCGTCGCAGCTGCGCGACGAGGCCGCGCGGGTCCGTCGAGAGGTCGCCGAGCTGCACGCGCTCGCCGGCGGCCTGCCGTCGTTGGGCGAAGGCGCAGACGCTGCGCGGCAGCGCGCCGGCGAGCTCGCGGTGACCTGCGCGTGGATCACGGACAAGGACGAGGTGCGCACGCTGATGTTCGCGGCGCGGTGGCGCGATGAGGTGTTGCCTGCGTTGGGCGAACTCGCAGAGCACCGCTCCGCCCTCGGGATGATCTTGCGGGGCGTCTGGGGGTTGTTCGGCCGCCACCCGGTCGACCAATGGTGCGCGCAGCACGGCCGTGAGCTGGATGGGACGGCGCGTAGGGCGCTGCGCATCGCCTACGCTAAGGACCACCGACGTACGCGCCGCGTCATCGACGCGTGGCGGCGCATCCCCGCTGGCGTCGCGCCGCGGGACGCAGCGATCGCGGCGATGCAGGACGTCTACCGTCACGGCCCAGCCGTGCGCCGCGACGTGCTCGCGCTGCGCGCGGTGCAGTCGCTGGCGGTGCTGGACATCCGCAACTACCGGGACCTCGTCTTCCGCATCGGCGCGTTCGAGGCGGACGGGGAGTCGCCGGAGCTCGGGTACGCGCTGCCATGAGCTCGTGAACGGCGCCAGGTGCCGTCGCGGCGCAGAGAGTTGTCAGGTGCGCTCGCGGGCAGCGACGACGACGCCCGCGATGATGAGCCCGCCGCCCGTCCACTCGGCGGCGCCGAGCTGGTCGTCGAGGAAGAGCCAACCACAGAGCGCGGTGAACAGCGGCTGGAGGGCGAACAGCAACGCGACGTGGGTCGGGTGGATGCGCGGCTGCACGGTCGCCTGGATCCCGATCGCGACGCCCGTCGCGAGCACGCCCATGTAGGCGAATTCGAGCACCAGCGCGACGCTCCAACGCACCTCGCCGCCGTCGACGCCAACGCCGCTCACGCAGATCGTCGCGATCGTCGCGGCGACGCCGGTCAGCGCCAGTTGCCAAAAGGCAAAGGGCGCCGTGGGCAGCGTCTTGCCGTAGTGCGAGAGCAGCAGGATGTGGGCGGCGAAGCCGATCGCCGCGCCGACCTGCAGCAGGATCCCCCGCAGGGTGTTCTCGGCGGCGCCGCCCGCAGGGTCGTCGCCGGTCATGCAGAGCGCGAGGATGCCCGCGAGGCCCAGCGCGACGCCGAACACCGAGGCTGCGCCGAAGCGCGCGCGGAAGAAGACGGCGCCGCCGACGGCGACCAGCAAGACCACGATCCCGGTGACGAACCCGCCCATGGACGCGGTCGTCTCTCGGACGCCGTACATCTGTAAGAAGTACGGCACCGCCAGCAAGGCGCCCGCGAGCAGGCCTGGCACGAACGTGCAGGCGCGCTGCGTGCGCGACGCTCGGAGAAAGAACGGCAGCAAGCAGAGGCTACCGAGCGCGAACCGCGCCGCGACCAGCGCGAAGGGGGTCACGTCGCGCATCGCGAGCTTGGCGACGACGAAGCTGCCGGCCCAGGTGGCGATCACCACAGTGAGCAGCAAGTGCGGGGTGTAGCTCGTGCGGTCGTCGCGCATGCCAGCTGAGACGATATCGATCGGCGGCCTGATCGAAAGCGCGCCGCGAAAGTCGGCGGGAATCCTCGCGTCGCAGCCTGCAGTGTCGTAAGCAGCGGGGATGAACGGATGGCGGCTGCTCGGGCTGCGTGGGGCGTCGCGCGCAGAGCGGCAGGCGACGGTGTGGATCGCCGCCATGTACTTCGCGGCGCTGGCGAGCATGTTCGTGCTCCGCCCGATCCGCGGGCAGCTCGGCGTCGCGCGCGGCGTCGAGGCGATGCCCGAGCTCTACGCGGTGACCCTCGCCGCGACCGTGCTGGTCGTCGCGCCGTTCTGGACGCTCGCCAACCGGATGGCGAGCCGACGGTTCGTACCGATCTGCATGCACGTCTGCACTGCCGCGCTCCTCCTGCTCGCGCTGGGGTTCAGCTTCATCCGTGCGCGCGACTGGGGCGAGCACCCGTGGATCGGAAAGCTCTTCTGGGGTGGCTTCTCCGCCATGAACCTCGCCGTCCCTGCGCTGGTTTGGATCCACGCCGTCGAGCACTACGGCAAAGGCCAAGCCAAGCGCCTGTTCGGGTTGGTCGCGGTCGGCGGGACGCTCGGGGCGATGGCTGGCAGCTACGGCGCGAAGCTTGCCCCGCAGCTCGGTTGGGACACCCCGCTGTGGACCTACGGCGTCATCGCTGCCGCCCTAATGCAGGCCGGCTTGTTCGCCTACCGGCGCTCCGAGCGACCCTGCCAACAGCTCCAAGGGGGGACCGCGTCGCCGCGCCACGCGGACGGCGGCGCGCTGCAGGCCCTCGGCATCCTCCTGCGAGATCGTCGAGCGCGTCAGATCACGGCCTACATCCTGCTCCTCGGATTTGTCGCGACGGCGTTCGAGGCCGCGCAGACGGAGCTCGTCGGTGAGGAGATCGACCGGGCCTGGGAGCAGCAGTCCTTCCTCGCCGACGTCGGCCTCTACGGCAACGCGCTGGTGTTGGCGTTGCAGCTGTTCTGCACGGGGCGGCTGTTGACCCGGTCGAGCGCGGCGGTGCTGTTAGTGGCGTTGCCAGCGGTTTCGATCTTTGGGCTCGGCTGCTACTGGCTGGCGCCGACCGCGCTGGTCATCTTCGCGATCCAGGTCGGGCGACGGGGCGTCAACTACGCGATCGAGAAGCCAGCGCGCGAGGTCCTGTACACGCCGCTCGACCTCGCGACCAAGCACAAGGTGAAGTTCTTGCTCGACACGTTCGCGTATCGGCTCGGGGACCTCGCTGGCGCGGTCACCCAGGTCTGGCTCCGCGACCTGGGCCTCGGCGTCGGCGCCATCGTCACGGTGACCGTCGGAGTCGCGGTCGTCTGGATCGGGGTAGCGACGGCGCTCGCGTCGAGTCAGCGCGAGGCGTCGCCGACCTCATAGCGGAGCCACCGACACTCGATCGGGCCGTTGTAGACGGGGGTCTTGCGGCTCGCGCGCAGGCCGAGGTGGCGCG
>JAYYEE010000422.1:0-6355 GCA_036160175.1 Planctomycetota bacterium | reverse complement strand
GAGGTCGATCGGCGTGACCGTGGCGACGGGCCCGGTAGTGATCCGGGTCACGCGGCTGTCGATCGCGTGGCCGCGCAGCGCGGGCTCGAAGCGAACGAGGTTGCGCGCCTCGAGGTTGGCGACCCACAGGTCGCCGCTGGTCGGGTGCACCGCGACGGCCGTGTTGGTCGTGCCGACCTGGTCGAAGTAGCGCGTGATGGTCTGCGAGGCGACGTCGATCTCGGCGACGTCGTGGTCCGGCAGCGTGTAGGGCACTTGGCTCGACCACTGCGGGTCGTCGGCGCGGATGATCAGGCCCTGCTGCGGCGCCGGCGGCAGGGTGATGTTGCTCGGGGGCGGCGGGGGCGGCGCGACGCTCGCGGGCAGCACGGTGGTGCCGTTGCCCGAGCGCTGGATGACGGCGTAGACCTTGCTGCCGTCGGGGCTGACCGCGAGCGCGCGCGGATCCTTGCCGAAGAGGTCGATCACGCCGAGCGGCGCGCGCGTGGTCGCATCGAACACCTGGAGCTGGTCGGTCGTCGCCGCCGAGACGAACGCCTTGCCGCCGGCGAACACCACGTCGCTGGGTTCGTCGACCACGCGCAGCGTGGCGACGACGCGGCGCGACGATACGTCGATGACGCTGACGCTGTCTGAGAGTTGGTTCACGACCCAGACCTCATCTCGGGTGCGCGGGTGGACGCTGACGGGCGCGAGGCCGACCGGGATCTCCGCGATCAGTGCCGGTCGCGCCGGGTCCGTGAGGCTGAAGACGACAACGTGACCCCCGGTCGTATCCGCCGCGAACAGCCGCGCGCCGTCGCCCGAGACGCGCACCGGCGCGGTCGCGCCGCACTCGTAGTTGACGAAGCTCTGCGCGTGGAGGGCGGCGCAGCAGGACAGGGCAGCGATCAGGTGGTGGCGCATGGGTGGAGGTGCTCCAGAGCGACGTCGCGCGGTTCGGCGGGGCGCCACGAGGCGTGCTCCGCGCGCCCTAAAGAACGCGCGGCGTGCCCAGCATACACAGCCAGACGACCTGCGGTGCTCGGCGGCGGTCGGGCTCGGGAAGTTGTCCGCTGCGTCGGCAAGTACGAGGCGCTGGAGGTCGTTGGGCGATATTCTGCCGCCGACCGTGGCCGCGGCGCCCGCGGCCTCGAACCCAGCGCACGCCAAAACATGACTGAAGAACCCGATTGGGACGACCCCCAGATCCAAGACCAGTGGTGCGCCGAAGTGCGCGGCCACGTTGAGACCTACTTGCGCGACGAGCAGGTCGAGCACGGCCGCATCGCCGAGGAGCCAACCTGGTTCGTCGCGCCCTATGTGGCGCTGTGGGCGGTTGAGAGCAAGGCCCGACCGGAGACGGTCGGAGCCTGGGTGATCTCGGGCGACGTGCCGATGGACCTCGCCGCGGCCGAAGAGCACGAGCACCCGCGCGACGCGATGCACGCGATCGGCGACCGGTGGTTGCGCTACGCAGAAGACGTGCGGGCCGGCCGCGCCAACGACGCGATCGTGATCGAGGGGGTCGAGGATGACCACGAGCTGGTCTCGATGCTGGTCAGTCGCGCTGAGACCCTGCACGAGTGGGCCGCAGACGATGAGCTCTGGGACAGCGCGGACGGCGATTGACGTGCTTTGGGTGGTCGCGGTCGCCGCGACGCTGGTGCGCGCTCCCCTGCGGTGGGAGCCAACGGCAGGAGGCTTTGAGTAATGAGAGTGAGCTGCAAGAGCTGCGGCGCGGCGGTCCCCGCGGCGAACCTGAACCTCGACCGTATGGTCGCCAAGTGCGGCGCTTGCCACGCGGTCTTCGCCTTTGCCGTCGACGGGGCGGCGCCGCCCACGAGCGCGTCAGCGGGCCATGAAGAAGGCGCTGTGCCGCGGCCTCGCGGGCTCGTGCTCGACCGGATGGGCGGCGAGCTGACCGTCACCAAGCGCTGGTTCTCGTGGATTTTGGTGATCTTCTTCAGCGTCTTCGCCGTCGCCTGGAACGGAATCTCCTGGTTCATGATGCTCTCCGCGCTGCATGAAATCGGCGAAGCCGGCGGCTACATCGTGGCGTTCCTCAGCCTCTTCTGCTTCGTCGGCGCCCTGGTGGCCTACTTTGCGCTCGCCGTGATGGTGAACGCGACCGTGATCACGGTCGGCCATGAATTGACCGTGCGTCACGGCCCGCTGCCGATCCCGGGAAACCGCACGCTGTCGGCGTCGGAGGTCGACCAGCTCTACGTTACGGAGCGCGTCTCGCGGAGCTCGTCCAGCAACGGTCGCCGCTCGCTCTCGATCAGCTTTGATCTGCGCGTGCGGCTAAAGAACGGCGATGGCGTGATCCTGTTGCGCTCGTTGGCGGAGGCCGAAGAGGCGCTCTACTTGGAGCAGCTGATCGAAGGCGAGCTCGGGATCCAAAATGAGCCCGTGCGGGGCGAGCTCTGAGATGGCGCTGGGCTTCGGCGCGGCGGCGGCCTCCAGACCGAAGCGGCGCGGGAGAATGGGCCTGTCTGGGCGATTCGACGGCTGGCATCACGGGCGCCGGTGACCGATCCTCTATCGCTACGCGGCCGCCGGACCTCCGGTCGGAAGTCGCGTTAGCACGAGGGCTACGGTTCGCCGCGCCGGATATTGACCCAGCGAAAAGGCTCGGTCGGCGGCGCGCGGATCCGAAGCTGGGCAACCTCGAGCGCCCAGACGGCGAAAATCGGCGAGGACGAACACCGAAGCGAAGGATCCAGGAGACGGGCAGGGGCCGCAGCGGAAGCCGCGCGGCATGGGCGGGGTGATCCTGATCCTCGCCTTGGTGATGGCTCTGTTCCTGATCCTCTCGAACTCCACCAACGGCAGCCAGAGCTCGATCCACGCGTTCCGGAGCCACCTCCTCAACGGCCGCCTCAGCAACTTCACCCTCGACGCCCAGGGCACGGTCAGCGCGCAGGTCAACGTCGAAGGCAAGCCAGACCGTTCGATCGAGGTCGTCGTCCGCCCGTTCTTGGTCACCGAGCCTGGGGAGGCCGCGCTCTACGAGCGGCTGGCGGCGATGCGGCTCGACTCGGGTCTCTATCCGGATCGGGCGCAGGCGACCAAGCAGTTCCTCGATGACGTAGTCAACAACGTCATCACCGTCGAGCAGGCGTTCTTCGTGCAAGAGGTCGACGCGCGCTCGGCGAACAGCGCCCCGAACCAGCTCGGCGCCCGACAGCCCGGCACCTACTTGACCGCGATCCTGCAAAAGGGCTCCGAGATGCACTACGTGCGGCTCGACCCGCCGCCGGCCGGACGCGGGGTGTCGTTGCAGCAGGTCACCAGCAAGCTCCGCGAGGCGGACGTCCCGGTGCGCAGCTACTTGCTGTCGCTCGGCAGCAGCGACTTCCGCGTGACCGAGCCCAACCCCGCGCTGATCGGCGTCCTCGGCATGATCGGCCCGTGGCTGCTGGTGTTGGCGATCGTCTGGTTCTTCATTATCCGCCAGATGCGGTCGCCGGGCGGGTCTGGCGGCGTGCTGAACTTCGGCCGCAGCCGCGCGGCGCTCTACACCAAGGAGAGCCGCACCAACGTCACGTTCGACGACGTGGCGGGGATGGAAGAGGCGAAAGCCGAGGTCCGAGAGATCATTGAGTTCCTCAAGAACCCGGGCAAGTTCGCCCGGCTCGGCGGCTCGATCCCGCGCGGGGTGCTGCTGGTCGGGTCTCCCGGCACGGGCAAGACGCTGCTCGCCAAGGCGATCGCTGGTGAAGCCGAGGTGCCGTTCTTCTCGATCTCGGGCAGCGACTTCGTCGAGATGTTCGTCGGCGTCGGCGCGAGCCGCGTCCGCGACCTGTTCAAGCAGGCCCGTGAGGCCAGCCCTTGCATCGTGTTCCTCGACGAGATCGACGCCGTCGGCCGCAAGCGCGGCACCGGCATGGGCGGCGGCCACGACGAGCGCGAGCAGACGCTCAACGCGATCCTTGTGGAGATGGACGGGTTCGACTCGGACAAGGGCATCATCCTCGTCGGCGCGACCAACCGCCCCGACGTGCTGGACCCGGCGCTGCTGCGCCCTGGCCGCTTCGACCGCCAAGTCGTCATCGACCGCCCCGACGTCAAGGGCCGCGAGGCGATCCTGAAGGTGCACGCCCGCAAGGTGAAGCTCGCTGGCTACGTCGACCTGCACACGATCGCCAAGGCGACCGCCGGCTTCAGCGGCGCGGAGCTGGCCGCGGTGATCAACGAGGCGGCGATCCTCGCAGCGATGAAGAACAAGGAGTCGGTCGACATGTCCGACCTCGAGGAGGCGCGCGATCGGGTGCGCTGGGGCCGCGAGAAGCGCTCGCGCGCGATCGAGGAAGAGGACAAGAAGGTGACCGCCTATCACGAGGCCGGGCACGCGATCGTGTCGATGCTGACGCCCGACCAGGACCCGGTCCACAAGGTCACGATCGTCAGCCGCGGCCGCGCGCTCGGCGCGACGATGTCGCTCCCCGAAAAGGATGACTACAACCACTGGCAGAAGAAGCTGCTCGGCCGCATCGCCGTGTGCTTCGGCGGCCGCATCGCCGAGCAGTTGGTGTTCGGAGACGTCTCGGCGGGCGCGCAGAACGACATCGAGCAGGCGACCAACCTCGCGCGCGTGATGGTGTGCGAGCTCGGCATGAGCCAGAAGGTCGGGCCGATCAAATACACGGCGGACGACGAGAACCCGTTCCTCGGCAAGGAATTTAGGCTGTCAGGCGGCGTTTCGCAGCGCACGCTCGAGCTGATCGACGAGGAGGTCAGGCGGCTCGTCGATGAGCAGTACCAAGCTGCCGAGACCTTGCTCAAGGACCAGCGGCGAGCGCTCGACGAGATCGCCGCGGCGCTGCTGAAGTATGAGACGCTGAGCGGCGACGAAGTCGGCGCGGTGTTGCGCGGGGACGACCTGGAGGAGTTCCGCGCAGCGCAAGAGCGGCAGCGTCAAAGCGCCGAGCTGGCCGCGCAGCAAGCGCAGCGCGAGCAAGAGGCGAAGGAGCGGAGCGAGCAGCCGGACACCGGCGGCGCCGATGAGAACCCCGAAGCCGGACTCTCCGGCGCATAACCACGAGGAACGACCACAGATGATCCTGTCGCTTGCCCCGCAGAGCCGCTCCGAAGGCGACGTCTTCGGCGGGCTCCTCGACGCGAGCAAGGTGGTCATCGAGGTCGCGATCTTCGCGGTCATCATCTACGTCGTGCTCCGCTTCCTGCGCGCGACGCGCGGCTCGGGCATCATCCGCGGCCTCGCCTTGGTCCTCTCCTCGTTCGCGTTGGCGTTCTTCATCCTCGCCGACTACTTGGAGCTCGACCGCTTGTCCTGGCTGGTCGGGCAGCTCGCGCCGTCGGTGGTGCTCGGCCTGATCGTCGTGTTCCACCCCGAGATCCGCCGCGCGATCGTGCACCTCGGCGACGCGCAGATCTTCGGCCGCTTCTTCCGCCGCGACGCCAAGATCGTGCCCCGCCTCTTGCGGGCCGTGGCGCGGCTCAGCAAGGAGCGCATCGGCGCGCTGATCGCGATCGAGCGTGAGGCGTCGCTCTCGGAGTTGAGCGGCAACGGCATCACGATCGACGCAGAGCTTAACAGCTACCTGCTCGAGTCGATCTTCTTCCCCAAGAGCGCCCTGCACGACGGCGGCGTGGTGGTGCAAGACGATCGCATCGTCGCAGCGTCGTGCCTGTTCCCGTTGAGTCAGAGCGCCGACATCGATAAGCGGCTCGGGACGCGGCACCGCGCGGCGCTGGGCCTCTCGGAAGAGACGGACGCGATGATCGTCGTGGTCAGCGAAGAGACCGGCCGCGTCTCGACCGCGAGCGGCGGCGCGCTCAACCACAACCTCACCCTTGAGCAGCTCGAGGCGGAGCTCGACAAGATGTTCACGAGGAGCAGCGCGTCGTGAGTGCGGATCGCCGTCATAAGGGAGTGCTCTGGGACGTCTTCGTCGACGACGGCTACCGGAAGCTTATGGCCGTCGGCCTGGCCGTGATCCTGTGGTTCTTCAACAACAGCCGGATCATGGACGCTGCTGACTACGTCCTGCCGCTGCGGGTCGTGGATCAGCTAGAGATGTCGAGCGGCGAGAACGAGCTGGCCGTGGCGCTTCCGATGGACCGGGTCGTTAAGCAGCGCTTCCTCGACGGAGATCGGGAGATCCAAGACGTCACGGTGACGGTCTCGGGGCCGCGCTTCCGCCTCGACGCGCTGAAGGAGGAGCCGCTGAACCTCGTGGTGCGCACGCTCCTGAACCGCGAGTGGGCGCGCTCAGGTGACGGCGGCGACGTGCAGGTCGTTGAGTTCGGCGCTGCTGACATTCGTCGGTCGGCGCGAGCGCTGGAAGAGGTCGACATCGCAATGACACCCTCGCTGGTCCGGCTCGAGGTCCGCGTGCAGGACAAC
>JAYYEE010000421.1:0-5677 GCA_036160175.1 Planctomycetota bacterium | reverse complement strand
AACAGCCAAGCGCCGCGTCCCAGATCCCTCAAGAGCTCGACGCGTTCTTGTTCACCTCTCCTTCGGCCGTGGCCGCGTGGCGCGTCGCCACGTCGGGTCGCGTCGACGTCCGCGCGATCGCCATCGGGGAGACGACCCGCGACGCGCTCTTCGAAGCCGGCTTCGAGCAGGTCACCAGCCTACCCGAACCCACGCCCGCGGCGCTGATCGACGCCCTGTCCCACGGAGCCTAACTGATGATGCACGACCGCCCCCGCCGCCTGCGCCAGTCGCGCCCTGTCCGCGAGCTCGTCGCGGAGACCCGCGTCCACAAGAGCGACCTCATCCAGCCGCACTTCGTCGTCGCGGACGACGCCGCCGAGGTGCCCGTCGACGCGCTGCCAGGCATCAGCCGTCAAGGCGTCGAGCCGCTGCTGCGCACCGTCGAACAAGACCTGGAGCTGGGGATCACGTCCGCGCTGCTGTTCGGCGTCGTGGACCCCAAGGACGCCCACGGCACCCATGGCCACGACCCGAACGGCCCGGTTCAGCGGGCCGTCCAGGCGCTCAAGCAGCGCTTCGGTGACGACCTGCAGGTCATCACCGACGTCTGCCTCTGCACCTACACCGACCACGGACACTGCGGCGTCGTCGAGGGAGACCGCGTCAAGAACGATGAGAGCTTGCCGCTGCTCGCGCGCCAAGCGGTCTCGCTCGCCGAGGCCGGCGCCGACATGGTCGCGCCGAGCGACATGATGGACGGCCGGGTGCTGGCGCTGCGGGACGCGCTGGACGCCGAGGGCCACAGCGACTGCGCGATCATGAGCTACTCGGCCAAGTATGCCTCGAACTTCTACGGCCCGTTCCGAGAGGCCGCCGCGTCCGCGCCCAAGGGCGGCAGCGGGCCCAAGGACCGCAAGACCTACCAGATGGACTACCGCAACCGCAGCGAGGCGGTGCGCGAAGCCGTCCTCGACGTCGAAGAAGGCGCCGACGTGATCATGGTCAAGCCGGCCCTCGCCTACCTCGACGTCATCCAATCGATCCGCGGCGCGGTCGACCGTCCGGTCGCAGCCTACCTCGTCAGCGGGGAGTACGCGGCGGTCGAGGCGCTGGCTGAGAAGGGCCTCGCGGACCGCGCCGGGCTCGTCCACGAACACCTCACCGCCGTCCGGCGCGCCGGCGCGGACATCTTGATCACCTACCACGCCCGCCGCGCGCTGCGCGAGGGCTGGCTCGACTAGACATGACCCAAGCGAACCCCCGTTCTTCTGAGCTGTTCGAGCGCGCGCTGCAGGCGATGCCAGGCGGCGTCTCGTCGCCGGTGCGCGCCTTCCGCGCCGTCGGCGGCACGCCGCTCTTCGTCGACCACGCCGAGGGCGCGCACCTCACCGACGCCGACGGCAACACCTACCTCGACTTCGTGATGTCTTGGGGGCCGCTGATCCTCGGCCACGCCTACCCGAAGGTCACCGAGGCGATCAGCCAGCAGGTCACGCGCGGCACCACCTACGGCGCGCCCCACGTCGCCGAGCTGGAGCTCGCCGAGCTCGTCCGGAAGTGCTACCCCACGGCAGAGCGCGTGCGCTTCACGTCTTCGGGCACCGAGGCGGCGCAGTCGGCGCTGCGGCTCGCGCGCGCCGCGACTGGGCGCGCGCGCATCGTGAAGTTTGACGGCTGCTACCACGGCCACTGTGACGCGATGCTCGTCGCCGCCGGCTCCGGCGCGATCACCTTCGGTGAGCCCTCTTCGGCCGGCGTCCCACAAGAGGTCGCGGGCCTGACCAGCGTCGTCCCCCTCGACGACGAAGAAGCCATCCGCGCGCTGATGAAGGAGTGCGGCCACGAGGTGGCCGTGATCGCCATCGAGCCGCTGCCGGCGAACAACGGCCTGCTGGTGCAGCGCCGGGAGTTCTTACAGCTCCTGCGCGAGCTGTGCGACGAGTACGGCGCCATGCTGCTGTTCGACGAGGTCATCAGCGGCTTCCGCGTCGGCCCTGGCGGCGCCGCGGCGCACTATGGCGTCCAGCCAGACATGGTCGCGTTCGGCAAAATCCTCGGCGGCGGCTTGCCGTGCGCTGCGTTCGGCGGACCGGAGAAGGTCATGTCGCACCTCGCCCCCCTCGGAAAGGCCTACCACGCAGGGACGTTGTCGGGGAACCCGCTCGCGATGGCGGCCGGGCTCGCGCAGATCTCCGAGCTCGCCGATGGCCAGGCCCACGAGCGGCTAGAGGCGCTCGGACAGCGGCTGCAGCACGGCGTCGAGAAGGTCCTCTGCGACGAGGACCTCCCGGTGCGCATGGTGCGGGTCGGCTCGCTCTTCTGGTTCTCCTTCGACAAGGGCGAGCCGCCGCGCCGAGCCGACCAGATCCCGACGAGCTGCGCCGAGCCCTACGCGAAGTTCTTCCACGCATGCCTCCGACGCGGCGTGCACCTCGCGCCCTCCGCCTACGAAGTCGGGTTCCTCTCGACGGCGCACACCGAAGCGGACATCGACCGCGCCATCGACGTGTTCACCACGTCGCTGCGGGAGGCGCTCGCGTGAGCGCCCAGACCTTTCCGGAAACTGGCTGGGAGCGCGCCGCAGCCGACGCGCCTTTCCTCGCGGCAGCGCGCGGCGAAGAGCCGTCGCGGCGGCCCGCTTGGATCATGCGCCAGGCAGGTCGGTATCTCCCCGAGTATCGAGAGCTGCGGAGCACCATGTCGTTCCTGGAACTCTGCAACACGCCCGACGCGGCCTGCGAAGTCACGCTGCAGCCGCTCCGGCGCTACGACTTAGACGCGGCGATCCTGTTCACCGATCTGCTGGTACCGGTGCCGCCGATGGGGATCGGCCTAGACTACGAGCCGGGCCCGGTGCTGCAGCGAACCGTAGAGACGGACGCAGACGTCGACGGCCTGCGGGTGCCAGACCCAGAGGTCGACCTCCAGCCGATGCTGACGACGGCGCGCAAGGTCCGCGCGGCGCTGCCCGCGGACAAGGCCGTGCTCGGCTTCGTCGGGGCGCCGTTCACGATGGCCTGCTACCTGACGGAAGGGCGCGGGAGCAAAGACTGGAGCAAGACGCGTCGGATGATGCACCAGCACCCCGAGCGCTTCGAGCGGCTGCTCGCGCGCGTCGCGGACTGCTTGGCGCCGCTGGCCCGCGCGCTGGTCGACAACGGCTGCGACGGCATCCAGGTCTTCGACAGCTGGGCGTCTGTGCTCGACCAAGAGAGCTACGAGCGCTTCGCCGCGCCGGCCAGCGAGCGGCTGCTCGTCGCCGCGAAGGAGCGCTCTGCGCTCGCGATCAACTACGTCAACGGCGCGTTCCAACACCTCGACGCGATGCAGCGCTCCTGCGCAGACGTGCTCGCGGTCGATTGGCGTCACGACCTCGGCGCGTTCCGCCAGCGGGTCGGCGACAGCAAGGCCCTGCAGGGTAACCTCGACCCGACGGCCCTGTTTTGCGCGCCGGACGAGCTGCGCGCCCGCGTGCAGCGGCTGTGCGCCGACGCCGGCCGCGCTGGCCACATCTTCAACCTCGGCCACGGCGTTCTGCCGCAGACCGACCCCGAGAGCCTGCGCGTCGTCCTCGACGCCGCGCGCGACGCCTAGAGCACCATGCACACCATCGATCGAGACCTGCTCGAGCGCTACGACCGCCCCGGCCCGCGCTACACCTCGTATCCGACCGCCCCGGTGTGGAAGGACTCGTTCGGGCCGCGCGACTACGAGCAGCGCCTCGCCACCGCAGGTCAGCGGGGCGACGAGCCGCTCTCGCTCTACGTGCACATCCCCTACTGCGAGAGCCTGTGCTGGGACTGCGCCTGCAGCGTCGTGATCACGCAGGACACCGACAAGGCCGCCCGCTACGTCGACACGGTCCTGCAGGAGGCCGACCTCGTGGCGCGCCACCTCGGCAGCACCGACCGCAAAGTCGTGCAACACCACTGGGGCGGCGGCACCCCGACGTTTTTGCCGCCCGATGAGTGCCGTCGACTCTTCGTCGGGCGGTGCGAGCGCTTTCCGCTCCAAGCAGGCGCAGAGGTCAGTATCGAGGTCGACCCGCGCGTGACCACCAAGGCCCACCTCGAGGCGCTCGCCGACGTGGGCTTCCGCAGGATCAGCATGGGCGTCCAGGACTTCGACCCTAAGGTCCAGGAGGCGATCCACCGGGTGCAGTCGTTCGAGACCACCCAAGCGTTGATCGCGGACGCGCGCGCGCTCGGCTTCGACTCAGTCAACCTCGACCTCGTCTACGGCCTCCCCTACCAGAGCGAGCAGGGCTTCGGCCGGACGCTGGAGCAAGTCGCCGCGCTCCGCCCGGACCGCATCGCGTGCTACAGCTACGCGCATGTCCCGTGGCTGAAGAAGCACCAGACCCTGATGCCCGAGGCCGCGCTGCCTACCGCTGCGGAGAAGCAGGCGCTGTTCCTGCAAGCGCTCGGCGCGCTGGTCGCCGACGGCATGGAGCCGATCGGCATGGACCACTTCGCGCGGACGACCGACGAGCTGTGCGTCGCTTCGCGAACCGGCAAGCTTCACCGAAACTTCATGGGCTACACCACCCGGCCCGCTGAGGACATGCTGAGCTTCGGCGTGACGTCGATCGGCGAAGTGGACGGCGCCTTCACGCAGAACCTCAAAGAGGTCAAGACGAGGCGCGCAGCGATCGAAGGTGGCGAGCTGCCGACGCACCGAGGGCACCGGCGCAGCGAAGACGACGACCGTCGCCGCCGGGTCATCCTCGACTTGATGTGCCGCTTCCGGCTCGCCTTCGCAGACCATGGCGGCCGCGACGCGTTCGCGACCGCCTATGGCGACGCGCTTGAGCGTCTGCAGCCGATGGCTGCAGACGGCTTGCTGACCATGGACCACGATGGCCTAGTCGTCTCCGAGGCTGGCAAGCTGCTGATCCGCAACCTCGCGATGGCCTTCGACGCCTACCTACCTGGCCAGCAGGCGAGCGGCGGCGGGCCGCAGTTCTCGCGCACGGTCTGATGACGGACTGCGACCTCATCGTCGTCGGCGGCGGGCCAGCGGGCCTCGCGCACGCGTTCTGGAGGCTCCGCGCAGAGCCAACGATGAACGTCCGCGTGGTCGAGGCCGCGCCGCGCGTCGGCGGCTGGCTGCAGACGACCAAGATCGACGGGTATCAGCTAGAGCACGGCCCACAGGGCTTCCGACCCGACGACGCGACCGACACGTTCCTGGCCGCTGCCGGGCTCGAGGACGAGGTGATCTCGTGCGCGCCGAGCGCGCAGCGCCGCTTCGTCGTGAAGCGCGGGCGGCTGCACGAGCTCCCGGGTCGGCCCCGCGAGCTCCTCGCGTCCAGGCTCGTCTCGCTGCCTGCCAAGCTGCGGCTGCTCTGGGAGCTGGGCGCGCGCTCCGTCAGCGCGCCCGGGGAGTCCGTCGCGGCGTTCGTCCAGCGACGCTTCGGCCGCGCGGCCGTCCCCGTCGCGGAGGCCATGATGCACGGCATCTTCGCCGGAGACGCCCACGCGCTCGAGGTCGCCGCGACGCTCCCCGCCGCTGCGGCGATGGAGCGAGAGTATGGCAGCCTCCTCACGGGCATGGGCGCCCGCGCGCGAGCGCGCCGCGAGCGGGGCGAGCAAGCGCGCCCGGCGGTCTGCACGTTCCGCCGCGGGATGGCCGGCAGCGTCGACGCGCTGGCAGGCGCGCTCGGCGACGCGGTCGTGACCCGCGCCAGAGTGGA
>JAYYEE010000420.1:0-2972 GCA_036160175.1 Planctomycetota bacterium | reverse complement strand
GACCAGCTGCAGCGCGTGCAAGCGGCCGTGCGCTCGACGTGAGGGGCCGCCCGCAGGGGCTACGGATCTTCACAGGGGCTTACCCGCGAACCCACACGAGCTGGGACCATCAAGGGCGTCAAAGATGCCCGGCTCCGCCCCCGATATTCTGCTGCTGCTCGGTGTTGGCGCGCTCGTGGCCGTGCTGAGCAGGGCGCACGGGCCGATATCATGGGCGCGCCAGGAGCGGATGCCCCAAAAGCGCGACCTCGACCACAGCCGGAGGCTGCGCCGAGGAGCCTGAGGCGCCCAGCGCGGGGTCTCAGGTCGGGCCGAACCATGCAAGAACGGGGGGCGGGCTCGCTGTTGCCCCGCCGTCGTGGGTTACTATGTAGCGTGAACCCCGCGCGCGCTGGGCTCCTCGACGCCATGAACCACCGCAACGTCTTGATCCTGTTGGGGACCGCCTGCATCTGCATCGCAGTGGGCGTGACCTTCTTCAGCCGAGACACGCTCGCTTCGGCTACGCCCGGCTACATCGAGGCCCCCGAGGGCGCCCCCCAGGCGGCGCGCAGCGGCGAGGAGGTCGCCGCGCGACCTGCCGAGGCGACCTTCGGCGGGGACCCCGTGCCGACCGTCGCCGTCGTCGCGCCCGAGCGCGAGGACACCGCCGGGTGGACGTCGGGGGTCATCCGCGGAGACGTGCAGTTGGCGGTGTCCATCCTCGACAAGCTCGGACCGATGACGGTCATCGTCGAAGAGCTCCGTAGCAGCTTCGCGAGCGACGGCGTCGCGCCGCGACGCATCATGCAGCGGGTCGAGCGCGGCCGCGGCACGCCCACGTTTGAGGTCCGTGACGTCCCGTTCTCTGACTACCCGTATCGCATCACCCTGCACACGGCCGGGCTGAACGCGAGCGCGCGCACGCTGTCCGTCAACGAGCAGCAACCGCTGCACGAGGACGTCGTGCTGGCCGTCACCCCCGGGGCGCCCTATTCGGTGCTCCTCCGCGACCAGGACGGCGGCCCGCACCGGGACATCGACCTCGTGCTCCGCCCGGTCGGGATGCCGCACGGCCGCGCGCGCCTCGCAGGCAAGACGGACAACTTCGGCAGCGTCGTCTTCGAAAGCGTCCTGGCGGGACAGTATGAGCTGTCCGCGACCCTGCAGGGTCAGCCGTTCGGCGCCGCCGAGGTCGTCGCCGTCCTGCCCGGCAAGCGTAACTTCGGTAACAAGATCCAGGGTCAGGGCCACGTGATGACCGTCGCCCGCGGCGTCCAGCTAGACATCGAAGTCGGCGACGGCGCCTACGGCATCGAGGGCGCCGAAGTCACCCTGGTCCGGACCGATCGCCGGCGACTGAAGGAGCTGCAGGCGACCACCGACGGCATCGGCCGCGTGCGCTTCCCGCACCTCCAACCAGGCCAGTGGCAAGTGACGATCGAGCGCGAGCACTTCCGACGCGTCGACCGACAGATCACGCTGAAGGCAGATATGGAGCCGCAGTTCCAGCGCATCAAGATGTCGCGCAGCGGCTTCTAGCTTATTGCCCTGATTCTGCCCGGACAACGCCGCGGCGAAGCAGTAACGTCCAGCCGCTTATGGGCCAACCGATCGTCGACCTCGCCTCACTCGACCTGACGAAGCACGTCGTCGCTGAGGAGGAGCTCCGGCGCTGCCTGCCGCAGCGCGACACCTTTCAGCTGCTGGACGGCATCGTGCACCTCGACGTCCCTAACAACGTCGCGGTTGGCTACAAGGACTGGGATGAGAACCCTTGGTGGGGCGAGGCCCACGTGCCCGGGCGACCGCTCTTTCCAGGTGTCCTGATGATCGAAGGCGGCGCGCAGATCGCGACGTTCCTCGTCAAGCAGCAGAAAGGCTGGACCAACGACGAGATGATCGGCCTCGCCGGCATCGACGGCGTCCGCGTGCGCGGACAAGTCACCCCGCCAGCGCGGGTCTACTTCGTCAGCAGCATCGAGAAGATCAGCGGGAGTCGGCTCGCGCGCATGAACGCCCAGGTGTTCTGCGACGGCGCGATGGTCATGGAGATGCAGGTCATGGGCGCGATGCTCTAACCCGAGGCCGCTGGGGGCAGCGAATTGAAGTCTGAAGACGTCTCACCGATGCCGCGCTGGCTCTGGCTGCTGCCAGGGTTGACCGCCGCGCTCTGGTGGCCCGTCCTCCCCTACTTCGCCAGCGATGACTTCATCGCGATGTCCTACGCGAGCGACCTCGGCAGGGTCGCGAGTGACTTCATCGGGCCGCAGTACGGCGCGACCGACGTCTGGTTGTTCTACCGCCCGCTTATCACGCTCAGCTTCTGGTGCGACCAAGCGTTGGGCGGCGCGACGCCCTACGTCGGCCACGTCAGCAACGTGCTCGCGCACGCCTCAAGCGCGATGCTTGTCGCGCTGATCTGGCGTCGCTTCCTCTCAGACCGGCGCGCGTTCTTCGCCGGCTTGCTGTGGGGCATGATGGCGGGCCACGTCGGCTCGCTCGCCTGGACCGTCGGCCGCGTCGACAGCCACACCACCCTCTGGTGCCTGCTGGCGCTCTGGCTCTGCCTGCGCAACGTCGAGGGCGCGCGGCGCGGCTGGCCCCTGGCGCTCGCGACCGCAGCCGGCCTGATGAGCAAGGAGCTGGCAGTGGCGGCTCCGCCGCTGTGCAGCTGGCTCGCATTCCTGCGCGCGCGAGGCGCCTTGGGCGCGCGAGCGGCCGCCGCGTGGCGCGCCAGCGGCCCAGCTTGGCTCGTGCTCGCGATCTACCTGCCGTTCCGCCTGCTGGTGCTCGGCGGGATTGGAGGCTACGACGCGGGGACGTTTGACGCCCTCGACGCCGCGCGCGGCGTCGGCAGCCTCCTGCTCGACCAGCTCGTGCCGCTGCGCGGGGCCGGGTACGCCGGCGCCTCGGCGCCGGCCAGCGTGTTTCGGTGGGCCGCGGCCGCGCCCGTGTTGGTTGCCGCCGCGGCGGCGATCGCGCGCCGACCC
>JAYYEE010000419.1:0-3157 GCA_036160175.1 Planctomycetota bacterium | reverse complement strand
CGCGTCGAGGACGCCTCGTCCGCGAGCGCGACGAACAGCATCCCGTCGGCGCCGACGCGCCGCGCCTCCTTCGCCGCCGCGGCGGCCGCCGCGGTGATCCGGCCCGGCTCCTGAAAGCAAGTCGGGCGGGCGAGCTGGTCGGGGTCCCGAGTGCGCTCAAACTGCTGGACGACCGGTCGCCACTGCGCATCGCGCAGTTCCAGCAGCCCCTTGCCGATCGGCTGGTCGAGGTAAAACGACAGCCCCGCCGCGCGGAGCGGCGCGGGGTCTGCTCCGCGCCCGAGCTGCACGCCGGTAAATCCCGCGCGCTTTGCGAGCGCAGGCCCAGCCTCAGCGTCGCTGCACCAGAGCACGCGCGCGAACCGCGGCGGCGGCGTGACCTGCGCAGACGCTGACCGCGACGTCAGCGCCAACACGAGCAGCGCCAGCGCCAGCGCCGCCGCCGCTCTAGCTGATGCCATAGTCCTTGAGCTTCTCCCAGAGCACTTTGCGTGAGATCCCGAGCACCGACGCGGCCTTCGTGCGGTGGCCGCCGACGCCGCGCAGGACGTGCTCTAAGTGCGCGCGCTCTGCCTGCACTAAGACCTCGCGGAGGCTCTGCATCTTCTCGGGCGGCTCAAGCGCCGCGCGCCGAGACTTGTCGACCGGCAGCAGGTGCTCCTTCTTGAGGATCTTGGCGCCGCCAGATAGCGCGATCGCTTGCGCGCACCGGTTCTCGAGCTCGCGCACGTTGCCGGGCCACGAGTAGGCGCTCATCGCCTCGAGCACGTCCGTCTTCACCGTGAACGCCCGACCGCCGCCCAACTTGTCGATGAAATGGCGGACCAGCAGCGGGACGTCCCCTTCGCGATCGCGCAGGCCGGGCAGCTGGACCGGGACCACGTTGAGGCGGTAGTAGAGGTCCTCTCGGAACCGGCCTTCACGGACGTGGTCGAGCAGCGGCACCTTGGTCGCGGCGACGACCCGGATGTCCACATGGACGAGGTCCTCGCCGCCGACGCGCTCAAACTCTCGCTCTTGCAGCACGCGCAGCAGCTTGACCTGCACGGACATCGGCATGTCGTCGATGTCGTCGAGGAAGATGGTGCCGCCGTCGGCGACCTCAAAGCGGCCGCGGCGCTGCCGCCCCGCGTCGGTGAAGGCGCCCTTCTCGTGCCCGAAGAGCTCGGTCTCGAGCAGCGTGTCCGGCAGCGCCCCGCACGAGAGCGCGACGAACGCGCGCTCCTTTCGGTTGCTCAGGTTGTGGATGGCGCGCGCGATCCGCTCTTTCCCCGTGCCGCTCTCGCCCTCGATCAAGACAGACGCGTCGGTGACCGCGACCGTCCGCACGGTCTTGACCACGGCCTGCATCGCGCGGCTCTGCCCGATGACGCCCGGCAGGCCGCCGTCCTTGGCTTGCAGCTGCTCCTTGAGGCGCTGGTTCTCGTCGAGCAGCGCGCGAAACGATCCGATCCTTTGAAGTCGGTCGAGCACGTGCTCATTGAGGAAGGGCTTTTGGATGTAGTCGTCCGCGCCGAGGCGCATGGCCTCGACCGCGTGTTCCACCGTCGCGTAGGCGGTCATCATGACGACCTCGGTGTCAGGCCGCGCCTGCTTCGCGGCCTTGAGGACCTCCAGCCCGTCGGCGCCGGGGAGGCGCACGTCGGTGATGACCACGTCGAAGCTCTTGCGTTGCAGCTCGGCGATCGCCTGCTTGCCGTCGGGGATGTGCAGCACGTCGTAGCCTGCGCCGCCGAGGTCGTCAGCGAGGGTCACCGCGATCGTCTGCTCGTCCTCGACCAGCAAGATGCGCATGCCGCCGTCAGCCATCGTGCCCGCCCCGCCGCTCGGGCTCTTCGTCGCCGAGGTCGCCGAAGTCATCGTCTCCCAGGGGCAACGCGTCGTCCTCCTGCCCCCGCAGCTGGGTCTCACCAAAAGAGGCGACCTGGTCACCGCCGGCGTGCGAGGCAAACTCCAGCGCAGCCTCCGCCTGGGTCAACAGCGAGTCAAAGAACAGCGTGCTGCGGTCGTCACACGCGGTCATCCCAACGCTGATAGAGATGTGCAGGGGCCGCCCCTCGATCGTGACGTCGACCGTGGAGAACACCTGGTGGATGCGGTCCGCGACGATGCGCGTCTGCGCCGCGTCCGTGTGCGGCAGCACGAGCAGGTAGCGGTCGTCGTTCGTCGTCCCCATCAGGTCCGCCCCGCGCGTCTTCTCGCGCACGACGCGCGCGACCGCTTGCTTCACCGCAGCCCGCAGCGAGCTTCCATGCAAGTCGACGAGCTGCGCCAAGCGATCGACCTGCAGCAACACGACGCCGAGCGGGAGCCCGTGCCGGCGCGCGCGGGCGAACTCGTTCTTCATCAAGTGCAGGATTTGCGCTTGTGAGAACAACGAGTTGCTTAAAAAGCCGTCGCTCTCGGCGGCAGGTGCGCGGCCCCCTCCTGGACGGCCTTTGCGAAAGCCTGGTCTGGTCATCGTCTGTCGTCGGCCCCGGCGCGCGCCGGGCCCTACGAACGCTAGTGTCTGCAGCCCCGCCAGGCTACGCAGCTTGGCTCTGGGCAAAAAAATACGGGCCTCAGCCGGTCAGAACTGAGGCCCGTGAATGCGGGTCAGGCTACGCAATGGAGAGGGCGGTTAGGGAGGGGGATACTGGTCTCCACCACACAGCCACGACCCGACGGTGTCTGCTGGATCGAGATCGGGTCAGGATCTCGATGAGCTCCCAATGGTCAGTCAGGAGCCTTCGAACCAAAACAGTCAGAGAGCATTTCGCTGCGAGCGCACCCGAGGGCGCCCTCGCCCGGTCCTCCTCTCAGACAACTAGGCTAGTCGTCCAAGGCTCGGCCCGAGGCCGAATCATGCCATGTGTCCACCGTATTTCAACACGCACTCAGGGGATTTTCGACACCCTTTATACGGTGGAACGCACATTGCCAGGGATCATTAGGGCGTCACAAGCATATGTGGCAAATGCTCTTGCCTCACCCACCACAGGGAAATCGAGAGTCAGCGCCAAGAGAACGCCGATGACTTTCCTCGTCACGAGGACAGTCTTCACATCTTCTCAAGGCTCAACTTGAGACGGCCGTGGCGCGCGATCGATCCAGCTGAGCCGGTCAGCGCGGCGGCGCCCCGACCAGCTCGAGCGCCGTGTCGAGCAGCCAGTCAATG
>JAYYEE010000418.1:0-6640 GCA_036160175.1 Planctomycetota bacterium | reverse complement strand
GCGCTGCTGCCGGGTCAGCGCCGCAGAGCTTCGGTCGCAGACGAGGTCGCGGCGACGCGTCGGGAGCTTGAGGCGTTGTTAGCGGACCTCCGGGGTCGCCTGCCGTCTGGCGCCGAGCTCGCCGCGGCGCGGGCGCGCTTGCTGTCGAGCGTCGCGCTCCCAGGGCGCGGTGAGCGGGCAGATTGGGTCACGGAGCCGGCGACGTATCCGGGCCGGCTCCAGGCAATGTTGCTCGCCGCGCACCACGGCGTGGACGCCGCGGCGGTGTCGGCGGCGACCAAGGCCGACGTCGCCGAGGTCGTGCGCGCGGCGCTCGCGCCCGCCAACACCAGCTGGCACGTCATCGCGCCGCGCGAGCGCGCCCGCTTCGGTTTCCGCCGTCGCTGACGCCGTCAGAGATCTCCTCGCTGCGGTGCGCGCGTCGCGGCGCCTCCGGCTAGCATGCGCGCCTCATGAAGGAACTCCTGTCGCTGCTCTGCGTCGTGTCCCTCGCCGCCTGCTCGACCGTGTCGCCCGCCCCGCTCTTGCAGCCGGGCTCGCTGCGCGGGTGGCACACCGCGCCGGGCGGGACGTGGACCTGGCGCGGCGACGTACTGGTCGGCAAGAGCTCCAAGCGTGAGCGGCGGCACGGCATCCTCATCAGCGACGCGGTCTATTCGGACTTCGACGCGAGCGTCGACTTCCGCGTGCTGTCCGGCGACAGCGGCTTCTACTTCCGCGTCGAGGAGAAGGGCGGGGCGGTCGCCGTCCACGGGTTCCAGTCTGAGGTGGACACGACGCTCGAGACCGGCGGCCTCTACGAGACGGGCGGGCGCGCGTGGGTGGTGCGGCCAGACCCAGCGGCGATGCGCGACGTCTATCGCCCCGGCGAGTGGACGTCGCTGCGTGTCCGCGCCGTCGGTCGCGACGTCGACGTCTGGGTCAACGGGGTCAAGACGGCCTCGCTGCGCGACGACCCCGGTCGGACCGAGGGCCACCTGGGGCTTCAGCTACACGGCGGCCAGGACATGCACGTCGAATACCGCGACCTTCGGCTCCTCGACCTGCGGGATCCAGCCGGCAACTAGCGCAGCCCGTAGGCCGCGTCGGCGAACGCGACGCCGATCTGCGCCATGGTCTTGGCGCAGCCGAGGTAGTGGTAGCCGCCGTTCGAGGCGCCGCGCTTGTAGGTGGCGTCGTCCTCAGCGCCGACGACCTCGGCTCGATACTCCGCGAGGTGGGCGCGCTGGGCGGCCTGGTCCATGCTCCCGTCGGCGTTGGGGCCGCGCTTGTTCTTCGTTCGGAGGAGCTTGGCCATTTGGTTGACCTTGCCGATGCGCTCGCCGATCTCTTCGAGCTCCACGGACCAGAACGGCGACGTCGGGACCGCCGCGACGTTGCCGCGGAACTCACGCATCGCCGCAGGCGCTGCCATCGCGGCCCGGAAGTTCTGATGGACCGCTCGCTTCTCCCCGGCCTGGATCGGTCCACCTACGCCCATGACGCCGATCACGAAGGGTAGCTTCGGTGTTTCGAGGTCGCGGCGTACGTCGCGGATGAAGTGCGCCATGCACTCGGAGTATGCGTCGTAGCCGCCGCGTTGGTCTCGTTTGGGGTAGGTGCCGCGATCGACCATGTCGTTCCACCCCTGGAACCAGACGAAGCCCGCCAGCTCGTGCCCGGCGCCCGGGTCGTAGTCGGGGTGGTAGCTGTCGAGGTCGTTGAGGACCTTCTTCACGTAGGCGATGGTGCTGCGGTAGTACGCGCCCGTCTTCGCGAGCTTGTCTGCGCGCGCTTGGGCGACGTCCTTCCCGCGCTTTTCGAGCTGCTCAAGCTGTTGTTTGGAGAAGGTGTAGGCGCCCGCCGATGGGGGGCGGAAGTCGGTGTGCAGAGACTTGCCGCCCCACGCGCACTTAACAACCAACACGGGTCCTTGGTGCAGCTCCGCCGCTCGGATCCCGAAGGTGAACTCGGGACCGATCTTGTCATCGGATTGGTGCGCGTTGCGGCGGGCGCCGAAGCCTGCCGTCATCGGGCCGCGTGTCTCGGCGTCGCCGTCGCGTCCGCCGGTCAGGTAGGCGATGTGGACGTCTTCGACGACCACCGGCACGCGGGCGTCGTCGCGCATGCGCGCGAGCAGCGGCGCGGTCTTCGGGTCGTCGCCGATGTAGTCGAACGTCTGGACCTTCGCGTGGCCCTGCATGTTCGACTGGCCGACGAGCACGTAGACCTGGAGCGGGGACTGCGCCGTCAGGGACCCGGTCGTAGCCAGGGTCGCGGCGGCAAACGCGGCGAGGGCGGTGGGGCGCATCCGTGCATCCTAACGATCACGGCGCGGCCTTAAAAAGCAGAGGGCCCGACTGCGGCGCAGACGGGCCCTCGCGTGTGGTACCTCCGCTAGGGCTCGAACCTAGGACCCGCGGATTAAGAATCCGCTGCTCTACCGACTGAGCTACGGAGGCTCGTTCGGGGCGCGGAAGATATCGATGGCACCGACCGCATGCAAGCTTCCTCTTTTGGCCCGCCTGCTTGTGCTTGACGCTGGCTGTGAGCAGCGGCACACTCCTGCCCCGCGGTCCAGTCGGCTTCGCCTGCCGGTCCGCATGGTGGCTATAGCTCAGTTGGTTAGAGCACCAGATTGTGGTTCTGGAAGTCGCCGGTTCGAGTCCGGTTAGCCACCCCATCTTCCTCCTTCGCGCTCGGCGCTGGGGCCCGCAGCGCGCGCGCCGCTTAGAGCGTGCGCAAGAAGCGGAGGAGCGCGCCTTGTCCCGCGCGCGAACTCGGGTGATACCCGGCGAGCCGCGCGCTCCTGCTGATCCGCGCGTCGGGCAAATCGGGGCCGAAGGACGCCATCCCGAGCGCGGGGTCCACCGCGCCCAGCGACGCTGCGACTTGCCGCGCGAGCTTGGGGCGTACGCCAGGCGCGACGACGAGGCAGCCGTGGCCGCCCGCGCCAAAGAACGTCGAGCGGGCTTGATCGAGGTCGGTGACGACGTCGACCGGGATCCCGGCGCGCGTGAGCGCGCGGCGCAGCGCTTCCATCGTCCGGGCGTCGTCCTGCAGCATCAGGACGCTGGTCTCACTTTCTCTCGCGGGCACGGCAGCCTTCTCTTCGTCTGATCGGTTGGCGCAGGTCAAGGCGGCTTGTTCGGCGGCGCCCGCGCGCCCCTGGCACGGGTCTCACGGGGCGCCGCTGCCATGCTCGCGCGCGGATCGCCTGTCGCGATTTCCGACACCGCGGCGCGCTGCGACGAGCGGCCCCGCCGCGGCTCGCGCCACCACGGGGTGAAGAGGAGGCGGCCCCGGGCGTCGCGCGGGGCGCCGTTGGCAGCGAGTTTTTGCAGGTAGCTTCAAGATCGGTCGGGGCGGGCGACCGTGGCTTGTCTACGCGCGACCGGCCGTTCGGGGGGATGGCTGGCGCGTCGCGTGGACCTTGCGGGATCAGGTGGTTCACGCGCTGACGTTTGCCGGGTGGGGGCCCGAAGACGGCAGGTAGCATCGCAGGCGCCATGGGGGTGGCGCCGGCGGTCGGGCGCCCGCGGTGACTCGCAACACCGTGGGATGCCTTTTTCTCTCGCGACGCCCCGGTCCGCGGAGGTATCAACGTCCCGATGCCGTTCGGGATCCGCGCCGCCGCTCTGGTCGTCCTCTTGGCTTCATGCGTCGCGCCGCGGACGAGCGCGCTGCCCGCCGAGGTCGGTGGGTTGCCGTGGGGCGACGGGGACGCCGACCAGCTCGCGTGGTCCGCCCGGCAGATGGTCGAGCGCGGCGAGCTCCTCGAAGGCTTGGCGCTCGCCGAGCAGGTGTTGAGCGCGCAGCCGCGCCACGTCGACGCGCGGCGGCTGCGCCAGGATGTCCTCCGCCAGCGGGGGCGCCGCGGGCTGCTGGTAGAGGAAGCGCGCAGTGACGTCGCGCGGCGCCCCCGAGACGGCCACGCCCACTACCTCTTGGCGCGGATCACCGATGACCCCCGCGCGAAGCTGGCTGGGTTCCGGCGCGCGGCCGAGCTCGCGCCGGGCTCGGTGTGGCCGTGGCTCGGCCTCGCTCACACGCTGCGGAGCACCGACGCGGCGCGCGCGCTGCAGCTCTACCGGTCGCTCTACGCGTCGGCGCGTGAGCACCCGCGGGTGGGAGTCGCATACGCCGCGGCGCTGCGAGAAGCCGGCCGGGACGACGAGGCCGCGTTGCTCTACCAGGCGATGCGCGGTGACCCTCGGGTCCCCGGCCTCGGCGACCTGGGCGTCGCGCAGGTCGCGATGGCCAGAGATCAGCGCGACGCCGCGTGGTCGGCGCTGATGCGGGCCTTGCGGACGCGCCCGTACGACCCCAGCGTGCAGAGCCGCGTGCTCGGCTGGTTCGAGACCACGGCGACGCCAGCGCAGCGCCGCCAGGTGGCGGACGTGCTGCGAGAGAGCGGCGACCGAATGCGCGCCTTCGGCAGCGGGGCTGGCGCGCCGGTCCTGGCAGAAGTGCTCCGCGATGCCGGGCAGCCGCTCGCCGCGCGGCGGTGGCTCGAGCAGCAGCTGGCCGCGCGGCCGAGCCCTGCGCTCTCGCGCGCGCACCGCCGACTGGTCCTCGGGGCAGGCGACGTCGAGGGCTTCGTCTCGCACCTGCGTCGCGACGTCCCGCGCCACGTCGTCGACGTCGAGGACAATCAGCTGCGAGGTCGATGGCTCACGCTGCTCGACGGCCCTTGGATGCGGCGCGCGCCGCTGGCCGATGCGGGGCGCGCGCTCGCGTTCTTGGACGCGCTGCGGGGCGTCGGCATGTTATCCGAGGTCGAGCTGCTCGCTGAGGTCGTCGCCGCGCGCTTCCCGGAGCAGCGCGCCGCGTGTGTCCAGCGGCAAGATGACGCGCGCCGCGAGCTGGCGTTCGAGGCAGGGCTGCGGCGCCTGCTCTACCGCGGCTACCGCGAGGGCGACACGGCTGACTTGGCGGCCGTCGTCGAGCGGGTGCGCGAGCTCTCGCTCCGCGTGCTCGGTCAGGATTGCGTCGGTCAGCCGGCGACGTTCGCCGCGCCGCTCGTCGGTGAGATGCTCGACCCGTTCGCGGGCAGCGGCCTCTGTGAGCACCTCGCGCGCTACAACCGCCACCTCGTGTTAGGCCGTCGCGCTGGCGGGGTCGCCGAGGCGCTGCTGTTCACGCGGCTGTCCGTGCGGGAGCTTCCCGACGTGCTGCGCCAGCGGCTCCCCGGACGCTGCTTCGAGGTGGTGGGGGTCGATCGAGACGTCACGGCGCTCGGCGGCGTGCTCGGGGGAGACCTCGCTGGCGTCGCGCTCTTAAACCACTTCCTCTTGGATCATGACGCGATCGTGGATTGGGGGCTCGGTCTCGCCGAGCGCCGGAGGGTCGCGAGGGAAGACGGCCGCGCGATGCTGTCCGATCCGTTGCCGAGCGACGTCGGCCTCGATCCGCTCGACGTCTCATGGCGCCTGACGATGCAGGCGCCGGTCGAGGACGCGGACCTGAGCGCCGCGGTGCTCGACATGATCCGCGCGCACGAGCGGCGGCACTTGGTCGACTCATTCCACTACATGCCGATCGAGCAGCACGCCTTGCGCGGGGCCGGGCTGCTGCTGCAGTTCGGCATCTCGCCTGCAGGCGTCGAGGCGGAGATGGAGCGTCGCGCCGAGCTCGCAGCGCTGGCGCTTTCGCCTCACACCGAGCTGGTCTTGGCGCACATCGTCGACTTCTTTGGCGACCCGCCGCTGCGATCGCCGCACCACGAGGGCTTCAGTCGGCTGTTCGTTCAGCTGCGGGACGAGCTGATGGCCTTGGGCGTGCCGGCGCCGCGCGCCGCGCCGAGCCGCTGGCATGAGCTCGACATGTCGCAGGTGCGCGCCGCCGCCTCGCGGCTGCTGGACCGCCTCCCAGGGGGGCGGTGAGCCCCTTGCCAACGGCGCGTCGCCACGTTGGGCACGCATTTTGTTACCATGCGCTTCGCCGCCGGTTGGGTGTCTCGGTCGCGAGACGTTGGGGCTATTGCTGGCACCTCTGGACAGCCGATAGATGAGGAACACTCCGATGACGAAGACTCCCAGAAAGTTGGTTCCGCTCGCTGTGGCTCTGCTCGCGTTGGCTGCGCCGACGTCGGCTCAGAAAGCTGGCAAGATCCCGGCCGACGCCGACATCCCGATCAAGCTCAAGAAGCTGAAGGCGGTCGCCAAGGACAAGACGTTTGAGCGCGACGCCCAAGGCATCAACATCATCGACGTGCTGATTCAGAAGCAGCAGCGGGGGCTCAACAGCAAGGACCAAAAGAGCGTCGTAAAGGGATTGGACAGCCTGCTCAACAAGGGGCGGCTCCGGCCTGTGAGCAAGGTTCAGATCTACAACGCGACGGCCGAGGCGCTCGGGCGATTTGGCAAGGACGGCGCGAAGGTGCTCAAGTCCGCTTACGAGAAGAAGCGCTTCCCCGACACGCCTGCCTGGATCCCGCTGCGCGAGAAGCTGTTGGTCAACATCGGTCGGACCAAGGACGAAGGGTTGGTCAAGATGCTGCTCGACGAAGCGCGACGCAGCCCGGAGGCGGCCCTGCACGCGGCCGCGGGCAAGGCGCTCGGCAACGTCCGCGAGTCCAAGCAGAGCCTTCGCCGAGACATCGTCAGCGGCATGATCATCAAGTGGGGTTCCCTGTCAGAGATGGGCTCGCAGCTCGGCG
>JAYYEE010000417.1:0-2873 GCA_036160175.1 Planctomycetota bacterium | reverse complement strand
CCGCGACGGCGCGGGCAAGTGACCGCGCGGCGCGGCCGGCTAGCGCGGGAGCAGCGCGCGCCAGGCAGGCCGCGCGCGCAGGCGGTCGAGCTGGCCGCCGAGCAGGTCGGCTTGCCAATCTTCCAGGCGCGCGCGCTTCTTCTCCGCGGCCGCCGCGAAGCTGTCTGCTAGGTCGTCGCGGTCTGCGTCGAGGGCCGCCAGCGCGCCGGTAAACAACCACCGCAGGTCCGCTTCGCTGCGCTCACAGCGTTGCAGCTCCTCTTGGAGCCGCAGCTGCAGGAAGCCGACCAGCTGGATGGCGTCCGCGTCGTCCCCGCCGCTGCTTTCGGCGATAGCTAAGAACATCTGCTCGATCAGGTAGCGGCTGGCTTGCGTCCGTTCGCCGCGATCGATGGCGCGGTCCGCGAGGTCCAGGAAGTGCTGGGCGAGGCCGCTGCGTAGCACCGGGTGTGGCGCCACGACGACCTCACGGATCGCTCGCTCCACGTCGCCGAGCTCAGCTAATGCGACGCTGATCAACGCGCGCAGCTCCGGGTTAGCTGGGTCGAGCTCCAAACCGCTGCGCGCGACTTGGATGGCTTCGCCGTAGCGGCTGCCGCGGGCCAACACCTCGGCCATCAACAGCAGCAGGGGCGGTGAGTGTGGCCGGAGCTCCAGCGCCGTGGCTGCAAGGTGGGCGGCCCGCTGCAGGTCGCCGCGGTTCAATGCCTCCTGCGCCTCGAGCTGCCGCCAGCGCGGCTCGAAGGGCATCCACGCGGCTGCAGCCGCAGCGGCGCTGGGCGGCCCAGGTTCTCCGAGTCGCCGCGCGGCGAGGTAGGGGGTGGCGGCGGTGTTGGCGGCGATCGGCAGCACCCCGAGCGAGATCAAGCCTGCGCCGACGAAGAACGCCAGCCCGCGCCGCCCGGGCTGAAGCTCGGCCGGTCCCTGCCGCGCAGAGGCCGCGCCCGCCAGCCAGAAGGCAAGCGCTGCGGCCGGCGCGTTGAGCGTCGGCGCCCGCACGAACATCATCAGCGTCAGCGCAAACAGTGGCAGCAGCAGCTCCAAATCTCTGCCGCAGCGCGCCAGGCGATAGAGCATCCAGACGAACAAGAGGAGCGCAGGGGGGCCGCCGTCGACGAGCAGCTCTAGCCAGTCGTTGTGCGCGTTGCGCGGCATCGTCGAGAACTGGCGCCCGAAGCTCGATGCCTCGATCTCTTCCTGGTTGCGGTGCCGTGGGTATTCGACCTGAAACATCCCTGGGCCGTGGCCGAGCACGGGCGCCTCACGCAGCAACTCTCCGACGCCGTCGGCGATCGCGAACCGCACCTGCAGGGTGACCGTGCTGCGCTGCAGGGTCTGCTCGGATGTTGCAACGTCTGGCGGCAGCGTTGGGCTCGCCCACGCGGCGAAGAGACCGAGCATGCCGCCTGCAGCGAGCGTCAGCGCGGCGCCTGCCGCGACCTTTAGCCAGCCACTCTCGCGCAGCTGCAGCAACGCCATCGCCCCGAGCGCGCCGGCGGTGGCGACCTTGCCTGACCGGGACGGGTTGATGACGAGGTAGGCCCCTGCGCAGAGTAAGGCGGCGATGGCCAGCCAGCGGCTCTGTCGACCGCAGCGCCGCAGCAGCGCCGCGGTGGCGGCGGTGGCCACGGCCGTCCACTCCGAGGCGACGTTCAGGTTACCGAGCGTCGAGACGGGCTCTCGCTCGACCCCGTAGCCGGAGATCTCTGCGCAACCCAGGCGCTGCAGGACTCCGAACGCGCTCGTCGCGAGCAGCAGCGTGGCGACCGGCGCGGCCATGGCTGCGGCGCTGCTCAGCGCTCCGACGCGCATCATCACGACCAAGGAGAGCCAGTGGGCGACGCGGTAGGCGGCCTCCCACGGCTGGAAGGATGAGGTCGTGTCTGCGCTCTGGGTGAGGGCGGATGAGATCCAATGCCACGCAGCGCTGAGCGCCAGCGCGCTCACGAACGCCGCGCCGACGCCGACGCCGCGCGCTCGCGGCAATCTCGGCAGCGCGCAGAGCAGGGCGCCGACGAGCACCAGCAGCAAGCCGCGGCGCACCTGCTCGAAGTCGACCCACAGCGGGTGGAAGGGCAGCGCCAGCAGCCCGAGGCAGATCCACGGCAACCACCGCGGCCCGGCCGACCGGTCGCTGGAGCCGTCCATCATGCGCTCGCCGACTCGTCGAACTTGAGGATCGCGTCCACGTAGTCCTGGGCGACGAACTTCTCGAGGTCGTCGATGCCTTCGCCGACGCCGAGGAACTGCACGGGGACCGGCAGGACGTCGCGGATCCCGAACAACGCCCCGCCCTTGGCGGTGCCGTCCATCTTGGCCAGGATCAGCCCAGAGACGGGCGCAGACTTGGCGAACTCGCTCGCTTGCCTGATCGCGTTCTGCCCGGTCGTGCCATCGAGCACGAGCAGCGTCTCGTGCGGCGCGTCGGGGAGCTGCTTCTTGACGACGCGGACGATCTTCTCGAGCTCGGTCATCAGGTTCTTTTGCGTGTGCAGCCGGCCGGCCGTGTCCAGGATCAGGTAGTCCGCTCGGCGCGCGATCGCCGCGGCAGTCGCGTCGTACGCGACGGCGGCGGGGTCTGCGCCCGTGCCCTGCTTGACGATCTCGATCTCCAGTCGCTCCGACCACAGGGTCAGCTGTTCGACGGCGGCGGCTCGGAAGGTGTCCCCGGCGCCGAGCAGGACGGTGTGACCTTGCTGCTTGAGGTGGTTGGCGAGCTTGGCGATCGAGGTGGTCTTGCCCGCGCCGTTGACCCCGACGACCAAGATCACTGTGGGGCCGCCCTCCGCGCGCGCCAGCTGCCCTTCGCAGCCTTGCATCATCTCGCCGAGCTTGGCGCGCAGGAAGCCGGGGACCTCCTCGACGCTCTGGAC
>JAYYEE010000416.1:0-7181 GCA_036160175.1 Planctomycetota bacterium | reverse complement strand
AACTTGGCGAGCCCGCGAGCCTAGAGACCGCGCAGGCAGCCTTCGAGAAGGCGCTCGACGGGTTCTCTGCAATCGAAGACCGCGACGTTCGGCGTGACGTCGCCAACGTCCACATCGACCTCGGCAAGCTGTCGGAGCGGCGGCGTCGCATCGGCGCGGCGCGAACGCACTTCGAGACCGCGTTGGCAATCCTCGTCGCGGTCCCCAACGCCGCATCGCCTGCGGTGCGGCTCCGGCGCGCTGAGGTGCTCTTCGGGCTGTATCGCGTTCGGGACCGCGCGCGGTTCCGTCGGGATGGCCCGCTCGGCTCCGATCACTTCTTCGCCGCGATGGCGCTGCTCGGCGAATTGCTGCGAACGGACGGAGATAACCCCGACGTCCGCGCGCTCCAGGGGCGTTGCTTGCGCGAAGAAGCTCGAGGCATCGGCGGTTCGGCCGCAGAAGCGCAAGTTGTTGAGATCTTTCGTGACCTTGCGGAGAAGTACGACCGCCTCGAATTCCGCTTGGAGTTCTGCCGGGCTGTCTTGACGCGCGCGCGTCGGCCTGGGCGGGTGTCGCTCGCTGATCTTGAAAAGGCAGAGGAGATGGCGGCGAGGCTGTTCGCAGATCAGCCGCTCTTCGGTGAGCACCGTTCCCTGCTGCTGCAGGTGCAGACGCGGCGCGCCAGCGCGCTGTATCGGGAGACGGACGGCATGGCGCCTGCGGAGATCCTCGCGCGTCAGCAGGAGGCGCGCGCGATTTTGCTCGGGGCGTTGTCGGCTCAGGAAGTCGCCGGGGGAGAGGGGCTGGTCGACCTCCGCTTCGTGACGAGCCTCATCAACTGCCGGGCAAACCTCGCTTTGTTCGAGCTCGTCGACGGGGACCGCGCCGCTGCGCTGCAGCAGGCCAACCTGTCGATGGACCTCTTCGAGAAACACCTCAAGGCGCTGGGCACGATGCCGCCGTCGCAGCAGGGGCGCGCTGAGGTCAATGGACGGCGAATCGGGCGGCGCTCTAACTGGCTGCGCGGTTGGTTGGGTGACGACTGGGCGCAGCTCGTCGACTTTGGGCTGGTGCTGAAGCTGCTCGGTGATGAGGCGCTCAACGAACGCGTTCGCGCGCTTTCCAATCGGCGCTAGCGCGGCAGAATGACCGCATGAAGATCGCGCGCGCAGGCTGGATCGCATCGCTGTGTCTGTTGGCGGCATGCGCGGCGACGCGCCGCCATCACGGGGCGGATTGGGTTATGGCGCATTGCGGGGTAGACGCGAGCCTCCGCGGCCTCGCGCCGGTGAGCCGGGACGTGTGCTTCGTCGGCGGCGCCGACGGGGCGCTCAGGAAGACGGTCGACGGCGGCAGCTCGTGGGTCGATGTCTCGCCGGCGGGGAGCGCAGGGTGTGACTTCCGCGACTTGGAGGCGATCAGCGCAGACACCGTCGTTGCCCTGGTCGCCGGGTCGCCGGCGCGGCTGTATCGCACCGAAGATGGCGGCGCCAGCTGGCGCGTCGTGCATGAGGACGTCCGGGCCGGCGCGTTCCTCGACGCGGCGGCCTTCGACGGGCACCACGGCGTCGTCTTCGGCGACGCGATCGACGGCCGCTTCGTGCTGCTGGAGACGTTGGATGGCGGGGCGTCGTGGCGCGACGTAGCGACGCCCGCGTTGCCCGCGCCGGGCGCAGGCGAGGCGGCCTTCGCAGCCAGCGGCACCTGCCTGAGCGTCGGCCCCGCTTCTTTCTCGCTCGTCACGGGCGGCGGCCCATGCCGGCACATCTCATTCGTCCCGGGCCTCGAGTGCGCGGCGGTGGACTTGCCGCTGCAGCGCGGAGCCGCGTCGCGCGGGGCGTTCTCGATCGCTTGGAACGGCGAGCGCGGCGTCTGCGTCGGCGGCGACTACCTCGCGCCAAGTCTCGCTGGTGGGACCGCCGCCGTGACCCGGGACGGCGGTCGGACCTGGGCTGCCGCGAACGCCGGCGGATATCGCTCGGGCGTAGTTTGGGTCGGCGACCGCGACCTCTTGGCGGTCGGGTCGCACGGCGCAAGCTGGTCACGCGATGGCGGCATGACGTGGTCTGACTTTGGCGGCGAGGCCTTTCACAGCGTCGCGAAGGCGGCGGACGGCGCCGTTTGGGCGTGCGGCGCCCAGGGGAAGGTGGGAGTGCTGTCTTCGCCTGGTGCGCGCTGAGCGCACGTAGCGATTGCGCGCGTCGCAGCGCTACACTGCGGTCATGTTGCGCTCTGCTCTCCTCGTCTCGCTCTCGTTCGCGGCTGCGCTCTCGGCGCAATCGAACCCGTTCCGCGCCGCGGCCATCTTCGGCGATCACATGGTGTTGCCCGCGGAGACGTCGGCGCCGATCCACGGGTTTGGCGCTCCGGGCGCAGAGGTTGTCGCGAGCCCGTCGTGGGGCGCGTCGGTGCGCGCGAAGGTCAGCGCCGATGGCCGCTGGCAGCTGCGTCTCGCGACGCCTGCGCGCGGCGACGCGGGGCGCCTGCAGCTCGTCAGCGGCGCGGAAACGCAGGTGATCGAGGATGTGTTGTTCGGCGACGTCTGGTTGGCGTCAGGTCAATCCAACATGGAGTGGAAGCTGCGCCAGTGCACGGGCGCTGAGGAGCACGCCGCGCAGGCGGACTTGCCGAACCTGCGGGTCTTCACCGTGACCCGCGCGACCGGTGACCTCCCGGTCGATGACGTCACCGGGGAGTGGGTCGTCTGCACGCCGGAGCGCGCGCCGGCGTTCACTGCGGTCGGCTTCTATTTCGTCAACGAGCTGCTCGCGAAGGGGCGCGGGCCCATCGGTCTGGTGGACAGCACCTGGGGCGGGACGGTCTGTCAGGCCTGGACCCGCGCCGAAGGGCTCCGTGACTTCCCGGAGTTCGCCGATCAACTCGCCCGCCAGGCGCAGGGCGCCACGGCAGGAGAGGTGGAGGCGCGGCGCGCCCAGTTCTTCGACGCCTTGGACGCGATCCCGCGGCGCCCGCAGCTAGAGCCCGTCACGCTCCCTGAGCGTTGGTCGCAAAACGGGCTCGGGGACTTCGACGGCGCGGTCGACTACGTGCGTACGTTGGCGCTTCCGGACGAGTTCGCCGGGCAGGAGCTCGTCTTGGAGCTTGGGGCGATCGACGACATGGACACCGTGTATTGGAACGGTGTTCGTGTGGCTGGCAGCGAGCGTGACGGTGTTTGGAGCACGCCGCGGCGCTACGTCATCCCCGCCGCGCGGAACACGCGCGCATCGGTGGAGCTGCGGATCTGCGTGGTCGACACCGGCGGGGAGGGTGGCTTCACTGGCTCGGCTGAGCAGCTGCGGCTGCGATGCAGCGCGGGCGGCGCGGCGCCGATTTCGTTGGCAGGCAGCTGGATGCGCGGCAAGCGCGCAGCTCTCTCGAACCTGCCGCCGTGGCCGCGCAGCGCGGGAGGGCCGAACCGGCCGGCGGTGCTCTGGAACGCGATGATCCACCCGCTGCTGCCCTTCGAGTTCACCGGGGCTGTCTGGTACCAAGGCGAGTCGAACCGCAACAACCCTGACCAATACGCGAAGCTCTTTCCCGCGATGATCGTCGACTGGCGCCGCGCCATGGGGCTCGAGCTGCCGTTCTACTTCGTGCAGATCGCGCCCTTCGCGTATCGGGGGGACGGGGATAACCTCGCGGCGCGCTTGCGCTACGCCCAGGCGGCCGCGCTGTCGCTGCCGCGGACCGGTATGGCTGTGACGCTCGACGTCGGGGACGCCAAAGACATCCACCCGCGCAACAAGAAGCCCGTCGGCGAGCGGCTCGCGCGCCACGCGCTCGCGCAGCACTACGGAGTCACCGTCGATCGAGACGGTCCGATCGCCCGTGAAGCGCGCCGAGCGGGCGACGCGCTCCGCGTCCGCTTCGAAGAGGAAGGCGCGCTCGTGCTCAAGAACGGCAGCGCTGGGTTCTTCGTAGCTGGCGCCGATGACGTCTTTCACCCGGCGGTTGCGACGGTCGACGGCAAGGTTGTAGTGCTGCGCAGCGACGTTGTTCGTGCGCCGATCCGCGTCCGCTACGCCTGGAGCGCTGTGCCCGAGTGGACGCTCTGTGACGACGAGGGCCTCCCGGCGCCGCCGTTCGCGCTGCGCGCCCAGTAGGGTGCCGCGCCGCTGACATCCGGGTAGGCTCTCATCACGGCATGGACGACCTCGCGCTGCACGACACGTTCGCCCCGGCGAACCTCGCCTCCCTCCAGCTCAAGGATGGCGAGGTTCATGTCTGGGCGGTCCCGCTCCACGGTGAGGCCGCAGCATTCGCCGCCGTTCTCTCTTCCGCCGAGCAGGACCGCGTTCGGCGCTTCCGCTTCGCTGACCACCAGCGACGGTTTCAAATTTGCCACGGCGCGCTCCGGCAGCTCCTCGGCGCCTACGCGGGGGTAGAGCCGCAGCACGTGGCGTTCCGGCACGGGCCGCGCGGCAAGCCCTACTTGGAGGGGGCGGGACCTGCGTTCAACCTCTCGCACTCGGGCAAGCTGGCCCTGATCGCGGTCTCGTCATCCGAGCTGGGCGTGGACGTAGAGAAGGTGCGTCGGTTCGAGAGCTTGTCGCAGATCGCGCAGCGACACTTCTCGGACGCGGAGTTTGGCGCCCTGTCTGCCTTGGACGGGGCCGAGCGTGAGCTGGCGTTCTACCGGTGTTGGACCCGAAAAGAGGCCTACATCAAAGCGCTCGGCGAGGGGCTCTCAATGTCGCTCGACTCGTTCGAGGTGAGCGTCGGGGTGGAGCCGCAGTTCCTGGCCTGCCACGACGGGCGCGAGGACCCCGCTGAGTGGTCGATGATGGACGTCTCACCGGGCCCTGAGTTCGTCGGCGCGCTGGCGGCGCGCGGGCGCGCCCTCAAGCTCCGCCGCTTCCGGTTTCAGGTCTAGCGCGCGCGGACCTTGACGACCTCGCCGACGCGGTTCAGGGCAGCGCGCAGCTCGTCGTAGTCGGGGTGACGCATGCGGATCCAGGCGTTGGCCATGTAGCCGTCCTCTACGCCTTGCGTCGGTGTGCCGATCGCCGGCAGGTGGTGATCCAGGATCCACTCACCGTAGTCGCGCTCGACCGCCTCGAACCCTTCGTAGCCGCAGATGTTGCCGTCTTGGTCGGGGCGAAGCGCGATCATGCCGGCGGCGTATTTGCGTGAGGGTGAGAACGGCACGTGCTCGTGCACGACGGCGTGCGCCCAGGCCGCGAAGAGGTCGAACTCGTTGGCCGCGCAATAGAGATCCCACACCCCGACGCCTGGCGGCCGGCAGCCGATCTCAGAGAACTTCAACCCGCCGCGACCGTCCGAGCCCGTGCCGGCGAACCACTCCATGTGCGTCGGGCTCGTCCAAATCCCTAGGGCGTCGATCACTCGCTGTCCCATGGCTCGGATCTCGCCGTAGCTCTCATCTTCGATGCGGTTGGTCACCACGATCTGGGGGGAGATCCAGCGCGTGCGCATGGCCTCGAGCACGTTGGGGTAGTAGTGGCATGCGAAGTCGAGCACGACCTTGCCGCAGACGCTGAGGGTGTCATAGAAGCCCTCGTGGCCGGTTAAGAACTCCTCGACCGCGACCTCGCGGCCGCCGGCGACGCCCAGCTCGCCGAGCACGGTGTGCAGCCCGGCGTCGTCGTCGACCCGGTGGGTCCCGGAGGCGCCCGCTGCGTCAAGCGGCTTGAGGATCAGCGGGTAGCCCACTGCTTCAGCGAACTGCACGGCGTCGTCAATCGACGTGACGCGGGCCGACGCTGCGCACGCGACGCCTGCTTCGCGCACGGCCTCCTTCATCGCGGGCTTGTCGCGGCAGAGCCACGCGGTTTTGGACGTGGTGCCATGGATCCCGAGGTGTTCGCGGACGTGCGCTGCTGCGAGCACATGCGCCTCGACCGTCGCTTCGAGCCGGTCAACTTGGACGCGCGCCGAGAGGCGCTTGACGGCCTCGGTCACGGCGTGCTCGTCGACGACAGAGCGGACGCGTTCGTATTGGAACAGGCCTTCGCGCAGCTCGGCGGGCAGCGCCGATTCAGGTCGCTCGCTGATCGCTGAGACCCGCGCGCCCGTGCTCAGCAAGCCGCGCAGGAACTCGCGTTGGTTGGCCGGAAAGCAGGGTTCGATGAAGACGACGTGCATGGTCGCTCCTTAGGGCCTGGACGGGATCATCGCGCGATAGAGGCGCACATACTCGGGACCTTGCCGCTCCCATGAGAAGTCTTGGCGCATCCCGTTCTTCATGAGCTGCAGCCAGCCGTCGCGGTCGCGCCAGTTTCGCATGACCCAGTCCATGGTGCCCGACAGCGCTTGGCTGCTGTATTCGCGGAACGGGAAGCCGGTGCCGGTCCGGGTCTCAGGGTCCCATGCGTCGACCGTGTCGGCCAGCCCACCGGTCTGGCGCACGACGGGGGGAGTCCCGTAGCGCAACGAATACATCTGGTTCAGTCCGCATGGCTCGAACTTACTAGGCATCAGGAAGACGTCGCTGCCTGCCTCGATCCAGTGCGCGAGCTCCTCTTGGAAGCCTCGGTAGATGCCGACCTTCTCGGGCCACGTGTCCCTGAGCCACTGAAAGTACTCTTCATGCTTGGCGTCACCCGAGCCGAGCACGCAGAGGCGCATGTCGTCGCGCTGCAGGTAGACGGGTATGGCGTCTGCGAACAGCTCGAAGCCCTTCTGGTCGGTGAGGCGTGAGACCACGCCGAAGACGGGCGCCCGAGCGTCGTGCGGCAGCTGGAACCGGTCACAGAGCGCCGCCTTCATCTTGGCTTTGCCGGCGAGGTCGTCGGCGCTGTAGTGGTGCGGGATCTTGGGGTCGTTCGATGGGTCCCACTCGCCGTAGTCGACGCCGTTGACGATGCCGACTAGGTCCGCGCGCCGGCTCTGCAAGAGGTCTTGCAACCCCATGCCGTACTCGTCGGTCTGGATCTCCTTGGCGTAGGTCACGGAGACCGTAGAGAGCATGTCCGCGTGCAGGATCCCTGTCTTGAGGAAGGAGAACTGCTCGTCCTTGAGGTCGCCGTGGTGGAGGTGGGCCCGCTGCTCGCCGAGCCCGATAGCGTCGAGGGTGCTCGCGGGGTAGACGCCCTGGTAGCCGATGTTGTGAATGGTCAGCAGGGTGCGCGTGCGGGTGAACAGCTTGTCCCATGCGTAGACGGTCTTGAGATAGAGCGGGAGCAGCCCGGTGTGCCAATCGTTGCAGTGCACGACGTCGGGCGCCCACTGCAGCC
>JAYYEE010000415.1:0-16043 GCA_036160175.1 Planctomycetota bacterium | reverse complement strand
ATGCCAGGGTTCTTCGCCTCGAACTCCTTCTTCATCGGCGCGAGGTTGTCGAGGACCTCTTTCTCGCTGACGAGGAAGTCGTCAGCTTTGCGCTGCCCCGAGTTCACCTGCTTCATGATCTCTTCGAGGATGAAGAAGTTGGCGACCTTGGCCTCGACGAGCTTGCCGCCCGCGAGGTAAACGCACTCACGCATGACCTCGAGCGGGTCAAGCTCCTTGCCGTTCACCTTGAGGGTGCGCAGCAGCTTGGAGCGCTCGTTCACCAGCTCGTCGTTGAGCTTGCCGACCTCGCTCTTGAGCTGCTGGACCTGATCCGCCGCGTTCTGCGCGGTGGCGTCCGTGACGGTGAAGGCAGAGGCCGCGGCGAGCGTGGCGACGAGGACTGAGGCGCGATACATCGTAGGGATTAGATCGGAAGAAACGGGGCAGCAAGCTTAGCCCGTGAGGCAGGCAAGGCCAGCCGACCAGGGCAATTGTCGGCCTTTCTGGGTCACCAGACGCCGCGGACCAGGGATCCCTCCCTAAATTGAGCGGCGCGCGGCGCGACCCGCCGAAACCGCTGGTGACCCTAGTGTCGATCGGCAGGGCCCTTAGCATGGGCCAGCCGGACATGAGCTACGACCCTAGAACGATCGCCTTCGCGGCGGAGATCCTCTTCCCGCCCCAGCAGCTGCGGGCAGACCTCGTACAGAACGTCCACAACGCGCTGTACAGCCAGCCGCAGCTGGGCTACCAGAACTTCCAAGTCGCGCAGGACGGCATCCACCTGAGCAACCTCCCGCAGGCGCCGGGGCAGGTGTCGATGGCGAGCTTTCGCTTCGACCGCTTGATCCTGCGCGAAGAGATGCGCGGCGTGACCGTCGAGGACTTCGCGACGCGCGCCGTGAACGTCGCGACGACCGCCCTGAAGACGCTGAACATCCCGACCGCTTTGGCGCAGCAATACGTGGTCCGGTCGCTGATCGCCCCGCGGCACTTCCAAGACGGGCGCGAGTTCCTGTCGCAGCGGCTGATGCCGAAGGTCGCTGACGACGGCAGCACGTTCGGGCGCCCGATGGCGTCACTCGGCGTCCGCTACGTGTTCCCGCCGCACGACGCACACCAGGAGATGTCGCAGGTGCGCGTCGAGACGTGGCCGCAGGACCAACGCTCGATCTGGATCGAGAACACCAGCAGCTACTCAGGCCAGCTCGCCGCTGGAGACATGCCGCGGATCGCCGACCAGCTCGCCGCGACCTACCAGTTGGTGACCGGCCCGTTCTGATCGTTCCTTGCTAAGCTGTATAGGCCGTGAATATGAGAGCCCGACGACTCTGCGCCGCGGCGGCCGCCGCGCTGACCTTGGCCGCGTGCAGCGGCGGCGACGCCCCGACGCCCGAAGACGACCCGCGCCTGATCGTGATCGACGACATCACGGTGACCTTCGAGGACCTACAGCCCTACTACGACTGGCTGACGGAGTTCCGACCGGGGCTCGGGGTCCGCACCAAGTATGCGTGGGCCCTGCGCGAGCACGTATTGCCGCTGAAGCTGGCCGAGCGAGAGTTCCCTGCGCAGCGCGCCGAGCAGCGGGAGCTCGCCAACGGCCTTTGCTCGGTCGCGACCAATGTCATGGAGCTCGAGCAACGCAGCGCGCTGATCAAGGACAAGACCCGCAGCAACCTCACCCGTCAGTCGGCGCTGCTCCCCGTCGCGATGTTCCTCTTCGACGAGCTGACCCTCAACGCGGTCAGCCAACCGATCGAGCTGCCGCACGGCATCTTCGTCGTCAGCGCGTATGAGCGGCACGAATCCCCGCTCGTGATGGCCGACTACGTCGACGCCCTCCAGGTGGGCTTCATCACGCACACCTCGCTCGATTGGCAAAAGTACTGGATCGACAAGCGCGCAGAGCTCGGGCGCAAGGTGACCTTCCTCCACCCGGATTACCGCGACGACATGCCGGACTGGATCCAACCCCCGCGGACCGAGAAGCCCTGATGCATCGCCTCCTGCTCGCCGCGATCGCGGCGCTCTGCACCCTGTCGAACGCGGCCCGCGCCCAAGCCCCGGAGGCCGATCCGGCCCCGCCCGCCGGCAAGCTCGCTGAGTGGCCGTCACTTCCAAAGGCCGACCGCGACCGCGCGCGCGCCACCCTCAAGCAGCTCCGAAAGGACAAGCAGGCGCTCCGTGACGCCGCCTCAACCAAGCTCGTCGCGATGGGCGCGGGCGTCGCGCCGATCCTGATCGCGCACGTCAGCGACAAGGCGCAGAACGTCAACGCGCAGCTTTTTGAGATCCTAGATCAGGTCGTTACCCCACAGCACCTGTCCCTGCTCGCGCGCGAGCTCAAGCGCAAGAGCGTCGCCTGCCGGCGCTACCTGATGCAGCGCATCGCGCGCGAGGTCGACCCCGACATGCGGCCGGTGCTCACGGCGCGGCTCGGGGACAAGGACACGGACATCGCCTTCTACGCGTCCCTCGGCGCGCTGGCGCTGGGCGACGGCGACGGCCTCGACGCCGTCTTCGCCGTCGCGCGGCAGCGCTGGAGCGAGCAGCAGCGCCTGATCTCGGCGACGCTCACGCGCGCCCGCACAAAGGAGCTCAGCTTGATGGTCTGGGAGCGCATCGCGCAGGCCCGCGCGACCGACAAGATGGCCGGGCTGCGCCTGCTCAGGCACCTCGCCACGCTGGACCAGAAGACGCTGCTGCGCGCTCACCTAGAGTCGCCTGACTTCACCGTGAAGCGCGAGGCGATCAACACGGCGCGGGTGCTCCACGGCGAAGCGCCGCTCGAGAAGCTCTCCAGCTTTCAGGCCATCAACCTCGCGAAGCAGTGGCTCCAGAAGCTATGAGCGCGCCACACACCAACCGCACGTCTAAGCTGGTGGCCCCGGCCCTGGCCGCGCTCGCCGCCGCCTTGCCCGCCCAAAAGGGTAAGGACAAGTGGCGCGTCGACCCCTACACGAAGAACGACCCGAAGCTGATGGCGAAGGCCGGCTACCTCAGCTACGGCCCGTTCGACTTCGGGACGCTGGCGGCCGACAAGGTCACCTCGAAAGACGTCGCCGCGACCCTCGAATACGTCAACATCATCTGGATCGAGACGCAGCACTTCCGGATCGGCGTCGAGCTCCCGCAGTGGCAGGTGCCGACGGAGGCCGCCACGAAGAAGAAGCTCCGCGCCGAACTGACCGAGCTCAAGAAGGTCCTGCCGAAGATCAACCCGAAGACGCGTCGCCTGGATCCATGGCTGAGGGCACACCTGACGGCCTACCGGATGGAGCAGCTCTACGCCGAGACGATGGCGCTGTTCGGCGTCACGGACGAGAGCTTCCCGCAGGATCCTAAGAAAGTGATCATCGGGCCCAAGGACACCTACATGGGCTACGGCCCTTACTTGGGCATGCGGAACAAATACTTGCTGCTAGTCACCGAGAAAGAGGCGACCCACCGGCAGTACCTGAAGAAGTTCGTCGGGCGGGACTCGAAGTTCCCGCAGCGGTGGCACTTCACAGACGCGAGCTCGCTGCTGTTCGCCTGCCCCACCGAGTCGGACGACTTCCCGCTCAAACACGACACGGCGCTGCACTGCGCGCTAGCGTTCAACGTCAGCCAGAACCTGCTCGACGGCTTCCGCTACTACGCCTACGACCTGCCAGTCTGGATCAAGGAGGGCTTCGGTCACTGGAACTCGCGGCGCGTCGACGGCCGGTGGGCGAGCTTCGACCAGAACGAAGGCTCCGTCGCGGACATGAAGCGGCTCTCGAAGTGGAAGCCCTACGTTAAGAACCTGCTCGGCAAGCCGAAGAAGTACGCCCCGTTTCCGACGGTCGCGGGGTGGCGGGACTTCGGCGCCATCACGTTCAACGACCACGTGATGGTGTTCTCTCGCGTCGACTACCTGATGTCGCTCGGTCCAAAGAAGTGGCAGACCTTCCTGCGGACGGTCAAGGGCAGGGTCGACGACCAGTGGCGCCCGGATCAACGAGACCTCGTCGGAGCGACGCGCGAGGCCCTGAAGAAGGCCTACGGGATCACCTTCCTCAACTTCGACGATCGCTGGAAGGCGTGGGTGAAGGAGACCTACCCGTCAAAGTGATCCGCGCCGCGCTCGTCAGCTCGGGTCCCAGAGGATCATGTGGTAGACGGGCAGCAGGGACAGCAGCGAGCTCCGGACCCACGCGGCCGCTTCATCCCCCATCTCGAGCGCGTCCTCCTTCGGGAGCTGGCGCTGCACGTGCAGCCAGTGCTCACCAGGCGTGTAGTGCTGCAGCAGCTCCTTAACCGCGCCAGGCGTGATCGAGGCGCACCAGTGGTCGGCGCGCCAGTCGTGCAGCTTCAAGTTGAACCCGCCTGGGAGGAGCTTGAGCTTCGCGCAGAACTCATCGAGGCAAGCCGGATCGCCGAGGAGCTTCTTCTTGAGGTTCTCACCGTCCCACCACGCCTGAGGGTGAATACGGAGCGCGGCCTCGACGATCCCGTCGTCGATGCACACCTCGAGCACCGTTTGGATGTAGTGGGTCTCCGCGTCCTTCCCGAGCGCCTCACCGAAGAACGAGGCGAGCTTCTTGCGCTCGCGCGCGCCGCGACAGAGGTAGGCGCGCTGCTCTTTGACCCGATAGCTGTTGAAGGTGTAGGGGTGGTGTAGGCCTGCTTGCGCACCCAGGTCGGTGCCCAACTCCTTGGCCTCCTTCCGCACACGGTCGGCGATCGCCTTGAGCTTCCGCCGCACGCTTAGACGGAGCGCGTTGTACTCCGGATCGTCCTGACGGTGGCGCTCGTAGGCCTTGAAGTCACGCTCGAGGAAGGCTTCGGACATCGGCGTCAGCGTAGGAAACGAGCGCCACGAAGCCAGCGGTCTGGCGCGCGGCGCGGCGCGGATCTACGCTGCCGGCATGCGGCAACTGCTCGTGCTCCTGGCGGCCTCAGCGTTCACGGGCTGCGCCTCGACGGCGCTGACCGAGCCCGTCGTCCACGCGTCTCCCTACCTCGCGCTGTATCGGCTACGCGGCGACGTCGGGCTGCAGTCCGCCGGCGGTCAAGACAACGCCGCGACCTCGATGGACACCTTCGGGCAGGCCCGCAGGCGCGACGACGTCGGCCTCCGGGTGGACGTCGGCGACGGCTTCAGCGGGCTGCGCGCGGACTACTACAAGCTCGACATGAACACCTCGACCAGCGGCCAGCTCGCCGAGGACTGGGGAGCGCTGCTCGCAGGCGACTCCGTCAGCATGTTCGCTTCGATGGACGAACTGCGGCTGGGATACGTCGAAGAGCTGGTCGAGTTCCAGACCAAGTGGCGCGCCGAAGACCTGCGAGTCCGGCTCGGAGCAGGCGGCGCGCTCGCGATCCGAGACGCCCGACTGCGCGGCCGCGAGCTGACCGGCACGCGCACGCAGGACCTCGACTTCAGCCACCAGCTCGCGTATGTGGCGATACGCGCGCGCGCCGCCTGGCAGCGCCTCGCGATCGACCTCGACTACGCGTTGGCGCCAGAGGCGCTCGCGATCGGCGGCGACGTCGACGGTGTGTCGCACGATTTTGAGGCGCGCCTCAGCTACCAGCTCCCGCAGGGCGACATGAGCTTCTTCGCCGGCTACCGCCGCAACGAGGTCGGCGCGCGCGGCGAGGCTGACGGGCTCGACTTCACGAGCGACCTCGTGATCGACGGCTTCCAGCTCGGCGTGCTGGTGACGTTCTGACGCCCACCGGGCGCTCAGGAGATGCCGAGCTCCTCGACCCAGCGCTAGGAGGTGCCGCGAGCCATGCCGCTTCGTTCTGCGGTATGTCGTCAACGACGAGAATGCGCGCCACCTCCTCAGCCCATAGGCTGTGTGGATGCAACAGCAACCGCGCCTGCCGCTGTGGTTCCTGATCGCCAACCCTGCGTTGATGATCGCGGCCTTCGCGATGGGCACCTACGTCGGCAGCGGGCATCGCGTCCAGCTCCCCGAACCGCAACGAACAGCGCTGGAGCTCGTTCATCGCGAGATCCTCCAATCCCACATCGAACCGCCGAATAGCGAGGAGCTGGTCGAGCGCGCGATCGGGGGCATGGTCGATGACCTGGACGAATACAGCCGCTACATCCCACCAAAGAGCGTCGCCCGATACGACGAGGCGAGCAGCGGGCAGTACTCCGGGATCGGCGCGGTCATCACCGAGCTCGGCGACGAGGTGGTCGTGCACTTCCCGTTCGAAGGGAGCCCCGCCGAGGCCGCGGGCCTCGCGCCTGGCGACGTCTTGCTGGCCGTCGGCCAAGAGCAGATCGATACGCCCGCCGAACGCCGCGAGGTCGCCGCGCTCGTCCGCGGCGCTGCAGGATCACCCGTCGAGTTAACGGTCAGACGCGGCGACGCGGTCCTGCCGGTCCAGGTGGTGCGCGGCGACGTCCAGCGACCGTGCGTCAAGTGGGCGCACTTCGTCGACGAGGACCGCGGGATCGGCTACGTCTACCTCGCCGACTTCCACCCGACGGCCAGCCAGCAGCTCTTCGACGCCGTCCGCTCGCTCGAGTCGCAGCGCCCGCTGAACGGCCTCGTCGTCGACCTCCGCTTCGACGGTGGCGGCAGCCTCGAGCAGTGCCTCGCCATCGCGCGCGGGTTCCTGCGCGACGGCGTGATCGCGACCCAGCATCGCCGCGACGGACCAGACGAGGTCTACGAGGCTCGCCCCGAAGACGTGCTGTGGCCAGACTTGCCGCTCGCGCTGCTCGTAAACGAGGGATCGGCGAGCGCGAGCGAAGTGCTCTCCGGGGCGCTGCAGGACCACGAACGCGCCGCCGTCGTCGGCGTCCGCACCCACGGGAAGGGCTACGTCAACACGGTCTACGCTTGGCCCGACTACGAGTTCAAGTTGAAGCTCACGACGGGGAGCTACCGGACGCCGAACGGCCGCAACATCGAGCGCAACCACTCGACCGACGCGACGCCCGCAGACGCGGAGGAGGGCGGCATCTTGCCGGACGTCCAGGTCCCGGTCCCCGAAGAGGAGTCCTCACGCCTCTACACCCTGCTGCACCAGATCCAGGTCCCGGACAAATACCGCGCAGCGTTCCTCGAGTTGGCCGCGCAGCACGAGCTCCCGGTCGCCGCGCCGCCCCGCCCCGAGGCGGACGCGCAGCTCCGGGCCGCGGTCGCGTCGGTCCGCGACCAGCTGCGCGGGCGCTGACACCTGGAACACGACCGCCGCGCCCGCCATGCTGAGGGCGTGTCCACGACCATCCTCGGCATCGAAACGAGCTGCGATGAGACCGCGGCCGCGGTCGTCCAGGACGGGCACCGCGTGCTCAGCAACGTCATCCACTCCCAGGTGGAGCTGCACCAACGGTGGCGCGGCGTCGTCCCCGAGGTCGCGAGTCGTTCCCACACCGAGCGGATCCTCCCGATCGTGACGCAAGCCCTCGAAGAGGCGCGCGTCGCCCCTGAGCAGCTCGACGCGATCGCGGTCACGCACCGCCCCGGCATGGTCGGGTGCCTGCTCGTGGGCATGGCGGCGGCCAAGGCGCTGGCCTGGCGGTTCGACAAGCCGCTCTTGGGCGTCGATCACGTGCAGGCGCACGTGCACACAGGCCTGCTCGCCGAGCCAGACATGCCCTTGCCCGCCCTTTGCCTGGTCGCGTCCGGTGGCCACACGGCGATGTATCGCGTGACCGAACCAGGCAGCAGCGAGCGGCTCGGCACCACCAGGGACGACGCCGCGGGCGAGGCGCTGGACAAGGGCGCCGCGCTGCTCGGCCTCCCGTATCCTGGCGGGCCTTCCATCCAGGAAGCCGGCGCTCGCGGCGACCGCAAGGCGCACCGCTTCCCGCGCACGCTGCTCGACAAGGAGTCCCTCGACTTCTCGTTCTCTGGGCTGAAGACCGCCTTGCTCTACCACCTGGAGCCGCCAGGAGGACCGTCGCGCACGGCGCCGCCGTCGACCAATGAGGTCCAGGACCTCGCCGCTTCGTATCAGGAGGCGATCGTCGATGTCTTGATCACCAAGCTTCGCCGCGCGGCCGAACGACACCCTGTGCGTTCGCTGTGCATCGGCGGCGGCGTCGCGAAGAACGAGCGACTGCGTCAGCGGCTCGAGCGAGACCCCGTGCTGCGAGCCTTGCGGCTGGTCTTGCCGCCGCTGCCGCTCTGCGCCGACAACGGCGCGATGATCGCAGGCCTTGGGGCGATCCAGCTCCGCCGCGGCGAGGCGTCCCCGCTCGACCTCGACGCCGTCGCGACGTCCAAGACCAACGCCAAAGCCAAGACAAAGCGGAGCGCGCGCACATGAGTACGAACCATGAAGCGCAGCTGCGCGCGCTCCTGTCTGCGGTACAGCGCGGGGAGCAAACCATCGACGACGCGCTCGCGGCCCTGCGCGTCGCGCCGACCGCAGCCGACCCAGATGGCCAGCTCGGCTTCGCGACGGTCGACCATGACCGCAGAACCCGATGCGGCTTCCCTGAGGTCGTCTTCTGCCCGAACAAGACGCCCGCCGACACCGCCGCCATCGCCACGGAGATCCTGACCCGCGCGGACCGGGTGCTGCTGACGCGCGCAGAGGAGGCCCACGTCAAAGCGGTGCAGGCCGCGATCCCCCACGCTGAGCACCACCCCCGGGCCCGCTGCTTGACGGTCACGCCGGCTGAGCCCGGCGCGCTCGGCGAAGTCGCCGTGGTCAGCGCCGGGACGGCCGACCTCCCCGTCGCCGCGGAGGCTGCCGTAACGTTAGGCGTCGCCGGGAATCGCGTCGCCCGCTACACCGACGTCGGCGTCGCCGGCATCCACCGCTTGATGGCCCGCATCGACGAGATCCGGCGGGCCAACGCGATCGTCGTGGTCGCCGGAATGGAGGGCGCTCTCCCCAGCGTCGTGGCCGGACTTGTGGAGAAACCAGTGATCGCAGTTCCGACCAGCGTCGGCTACGGTGCGTCGTTCGCAGGGCTATCCGCACTCTTGACCATGCTCAACAGCTGCGCGGCCGGCATCGCCGTCGTCAACATCGACAACGGCTTCGGTGCCGGCTACCTGGCCTCGCAGATCAACCACCAATCCGTCTAGCACCGCAAGATCGTGAGCACCTCAGACCGCACCGTTCGCCCGCCAGCAAGACTCGTGCTCGAAGACGGGACAGTGCTCGTCGGCAGGGGCTTCGGCGCAGACACCGACAGCTTCGGTGAGCTGGTCTTCAACACGTCGATGACGGGCTACCAGGAGATCCTCACGGACCCCTCCTACCGCGGGCAGACCGTGATGCTGACCCAGCCGCACATCGGCAACTACGGCGTGACGAGCGAAGACGAGGAGTCGACCAAGCTCTGGATGTCCGGGCTCGTCGTGCGCGAGGCCTGCAGCCGCGCCAGCAACTTCCGCTCAGGCAGCGAGCTGCACGACTACCTCGCGCAGCACGGCGTCCCCGGCATCGAAGGCGTCGACACCCGCGCGCTCACGCGACGCGTACGAGATCACGGCGAACAGCGCGTGCTGATCACCCGCGACATGTCGAGCAGCGAGGCCGACCTCGTGGCCAAGGTCCAAGCCGCGCCCAAGGTGGCGGAGGTCGACCACGTGCTCAAGGTCACGACGCCCGAGGTCATCAGCTGGGACAAAGGTTACGAGTCCGCCTTCAGCGCGCCCTCGCCGCACGCGGGCGGCAAGCGCCACCGCGTCATCGCCTACGACTTTGGCGCCAAGCGCAACATCCTGCGCTCGCTCGCGGCCTGCGGACTGGACGTGACCGTGGTCCCCGCCGACACCCCCGCAGAGGCCGTGCTCGAGCGCAAGCCGGACGGCGTCTTCCTCAGCAACGGCCCCGGCGACCCGCAAGTCTGCCAGTACGGCATCCAAGCCGCGAAGCAGCTCGTGGAGGCGGTGCCGGTCTTCGGCATCTGCCTCGGCCACCAGATCCTCGCTCACACGTTCGGCGGCAAGACCTACAAGATGCCGTTCGGCCACCACGGCGGAAACCAGCCGGTCATTGACCTGACCACGGACAAGGTCGAGATCACGTCACAGAACCACAGCTACGCCGTCGACGGCGACTCGCTGCCGGATTCGGTCGTGGTGACCCACAAGAACCTCAACGACGGGACCGTCGAGGGGCTGCGCCACAAGGAGCTCCCGGTGTTCTCGGTGCAGTATCACCCCGAGGCGGCGCCGGGTCCGCACGACTCGCTGTACCTGTTCAAGCGGTTCGTCGAATACCTCGAAGGCGCGCACGTCTAGCGCGTGATCGAGCGAAAGGTTGAGGAATGCGAGAGCGGCAGGCGCCTGGACGCCTTGGTCCGCGAGCTCGCTGGGCTCTCGCAGAAGCAGGCGCGGAGGCTCTGCGCCATCGGCGCGGTCAGCATCGACGGCGTCCGGCGTGACGGCACGAGCCGCACGCGGACGGGGCAGCGGGTCCAGTTCGACGAACAGCTCGCGCAGTGGTCCCTGCGCCTCGGCGTCCCGGTCGTGTTCGCCGATGATCACGTGATGGTGCTGAACAAGCCGCCCGGCCTCGCCGTCCACGGCGGCCCGCTCGTCGACTACTCGCTGGCGGACGCGCTCCAAGACACCCTGCCGAAGAGCGGTCTGGTGCACCGGCTCGACCGCGAAGCCTCGGGCCTGCTGCTGATCGGCGTCACGACCGAGGCGCTGCAGGCGCTCGGCGCCGCTATGGAGTCAGGCCGCGTCCGCCGCAGCTACGAGGCGGTCGCCGTCGGCGAGCTCCCCGACGAGGCGACGACCGTCGACCTGCCGCTCCAGGTGACGGACGAGCCGCGCGGCGACCGCCCGAAGACGGTGGTCGCCGAGACCGGGCAGCGGAGCGTGTCGCACGTCACGGTGCTCGCGCGGCGCGCCGGCTTCAGCCACGTACGGGTCGAGCTAGAGACCGGCCGCACCCACCAAATCCGCGCGCACATGCGGGCGATCGGCCACCCGCTACTCGGCGACGCCCGCTACGGCGCGCCCGCCGTCAACGCCCGCGCGCGGGAGACGTTCGGCATACGACGGACGCTCCTCCACAGCGCCGAGCTCCGCTTCCAAACGCCCGCTGACGGGAGCGAGGTGACCCTCCGCGCAGCCACTGAGCCGGACTTCGCCCAGCTGTTCCGGCCGCGCTGAGGCCGCATCGAAGCTGCGCAGCTCAGCTTCGCTGCGCGGCGAGCGCCGCCTGCACCCGCGCGACGACCTCGTCGGCGCCGCAGTCGACCTTCTCGAGCCCCTTGCGGACCAGCAGCTCGACCTGCCCGTCCGCCGCGTTTCGCCCGACGAACACCTGCACCGGCAAGCCGCTCAGCTCGTGGTCCTTAAACTTGGCGCCAGGCGACATCGCGCGGTCGTCGAGGCACCCCGCGACGCCGGCGGCCTGCAGCTCGCTGTAGAGCCGCTCGGCGAGCTCGACCTGCTCCTTGCGCTTCTTGTCCAAGAACGCGACGACGCACTCGAACGGCGCGATCGGCACCGGCCAGACGATGCCCTTCTCGTCGTGGTGCTGCTCGACCGCGGCCGCGGGCGTCCGCGAGACGCCGATGCCGTAGCAACCCATCACGAACGGCGTCGGCTTGCCGTTCTGGGCCATGAACGTCGCGCCCATCGCCTCGGAGTATTTGGTGCCCAGCTTGAAGATGTGCCCGACCTCGATGCCCCGCGCCTCCTGCAGCGGGGCGCCCGTCTCGGGGTCTCCTTCGCCGGCACGCGCGAGGCGCAGGTCGTGATACGCCGGCTCGCGCGCGTCGCGGCCAAGGTTCACGTTGAGGCAGTGGTAGCCGGTCTCGTTGCAGCCCGTCAGCAGGTTGGCGCGGCCCTTGAGCGACTTGTCGGCGAGCAGCGTGACGTCTTCCGAGAGGCCGACCGGGCCGGCGAAGCCGGTCTCCGCGCCGGTCGCCTGCTGGATCTCCTCGTCCGTCGCGAGCTCAACGTTCAGCGCGTCGAGCGCGTTGACGAGCTTGACCTCATTGATCTCGAGGTCGCCGCGCTGCATGACCGCGACGACCTTCTCTTCTTCAGCGAACGTCGCCTTGTAGAGGACCGTCTTCGCCATGCGACCGGCCACCCACTCGGGAAAGAACGCCTCGAGCTGCGCGACGGTCTTCACGTCCGGGGTCTCGTGCTTCTCGAGCGGCGCGGGCTCGCCGCCGTCCGGCGCGTCGGGCAGGCGGCTGCTGGCCTTCTCGACGTTGGCCGCGTAGCCGCTCTCACGACAGAACAGGATCGCGTCCTCGCCGCTGTCGGCGATGACCATGAACTCCTCGCTGCCAGCGCCGCCGATGGCGCCGGAGTCTGCCTGGACGACGGTGTAGTCGACGCCGCAGCGCTCGAAGATCCGGCAATACGCGTCGCGCATCTTTTGGTAGGCGACGTCGAGGCCCGGCTTGTCCGCGTCGAACGAGTACGCGTCCATCATGATGAACTCGCGACCGCGCATCAGGCCGAAGCGAGGCCGGATCTCGTCGCGGAACTTGTCCTGGATCTGGTAGCAGTTGACGGGCATCTGCTTGTAGCTGTTGACCTGCGAGCTCACGAAGTCCGTCATGACCTCTTCGTGCGTTGGGCCCAGGCACATGTCCGAGCCCTTGCGGTCTTTGAGCGTGAACATGATCCCGTCGGTCACGTAGCGCTCCCATCGACCGCTCGACTCCCACAGCTCCTTGGGCTGGATGATCGGCAGCATCACCTCGTTCGCGCCCTCGCGGTCGAGCTCCTCGCGGACGATCTCCGCGAACTTCTTCACCACGCGCCACATCAGCGGCGAGTAGGTGTAGACGCCCGCGGCGGTCTTCACGATGAACCCGGCGCGCGCGAGCAGCTTGTGGCTGGGGATCTCGGCGTCCGCCGGGTCCTCGCGGAGGGTCTGGATCAGGATCTGGCTGAGGCGCATTTGGCGAGGGAGCGTAGGGGAGGCCCGGCGCCGGAACAAAGGCCATCCGCGCGGCTGGCCGATCTGTCGGCTACGATCACGGCATGCTGCGCGCCATCACGCTCGCGGTCATGGGCGCGCTGCTCGCGCTCCCGACCGCCTCCCAGCAACGCCTCCCCAACCTCGTCGTCATCTTCATCGACGACATGGCCTACGCCGACATCGGCCCGTTCGGCGGCGACATCCCGACGCCGAACCTCGACCGGATGGCGGCGGAGGGCACGCGCTTCACCGACTTCAGCGTCGCGACCGCCGTCTGCTCCGCGTCGCGCGCGGCGCTGCTGACAGGGTGCTACCACCGCCGCGTCGGGATCGCCGGCGCGCTCGGGCCGCGCTCCAACCACGGGCTGCACGAGCGCGAGATGACGCTCGCCGAGGTCTGCAAGCAGAAGGGCTACGCGACCGCCTGTTACGGCAAGTGGCACCTCGGCCACCACCCGAAGTTCCTGCCGACCAACCACGGCTTCGACGAGTACTTCGGGCTCCCCTACTCCAACGACATGTGGCCGCTGCACCCGGCCTACGCGCACCTGCCCACCGAAGCCGAGCGGCGCAAGAGGGGCTATCCGGCGCTCCCGCTGATCGAAGGTACGAAGGTCGTCGACGACGAGGTCACCGGCGCCGACCAGGAGATGCTGACGACCTGGTACACCGAGCGCGCGGTGTCGTTCATCGAGCGGCACAAGGACCAGCCGTTCTTCTGCTACGTGCCCCACTCGATGGTGCACGTGCCGCTGTTCGTCTCGGACAAGTTCAAGGGCAAGAGCGGCAAGGGGCTGTTCGGCGACGTGGTCATGGAGATCGACTGGTCCGTCGGCCAGATCCTCGACGCGTTGGCGGCCAACGGGGTCGATGACGACACGATGGTCGTGTTCACGTCGGACAACGGTCCGTGGCTGAGCTACGGCGACCACGCTGGGTCCTCCGGGATCTACCGTGAGGGCAAGGGCACCATGTTCGAGGGCGGCGTCCGCGAGCCGACCGTGGTGCGCTGGCCAGGCCGCGTGCCCGCGGGCGCGACCTGCGCCGAGTTTGCGTCGACGATCGACATCGTGCCCACGTTCGCGAAGCTCATCGGCGCGCAGCTCCCCGACCACAAGATCGACGGTCGCGACATCGCGCCGCTGCTCTTCGGTGAGGACGGCGCCGAGTCGCCGCACGAGTGCTTTCTGCACTACTACGCCGGCGGTCAGCTGCAGGCGGTCCGCGACCCCCGGTGGAAGCTGCACTTCCCGCACAAGTTCCGCACGATGGCGGGCAAGCCAGGCGGCAAAGACGGCAGCCCCAACCCGTACTCGCAGGGGTCGATCGGCCTCGAGCTCTTCGACCTGGACAAGGACCCTGGCGAGACCACGAACGTCGCAGACCAGCACCCCGAGGTCGTCGCGCGGCTGCAGAAGCTGGCGGACATCGCCCGCGCCGACCTCGGCGACAAGCTGACGAAGACCGAGGGCGCGGGCGTCCGGCCCGCCGCGAAGCTCCAGAAAGGCGACGCGCGCCTCTCCTGGTGACGGCAGCGCTGGCGCGAAGCGGCGCCGGTTGAGCGGCATGAGCGGTTAGCATGCGCGCATGATGCGCGCCCTCGCTTTCGCTCTCGCCTGCAGCGCCGCCGTGACGGCCCCCCGCGCCCAAGCCGAGGCGCCTCCGCGCCGGCCGAACGTCGTCCTGATCATGGCTGACGACAGGGGCTACAGCGACATCGGCTGCTACGGCAGCGAGGTGCAGACGCCGACGCTCGATCGACTCGCCCGCGACGGCGTGCGGATGACCCAGTTCTACAACACGTCGCGGTGCTGCCCGACCCGCGCGGCGCTGCTGACTGGGCTCTACTCGCACCAAGCAGGCATCGGGTTGATGACGGGAGACCGCGGCTACGACGCCTACCGGGGTGACCTCAACCGGCGCTGCGTGACGATCGCCGAGGCGCTCCGCCCCGCTGGCTACCGCAACTACATGGCCGGCAAGTGGCACGTCACCCGTCACGTCGCGCCGACAGGCCCCAAGCACAACTGGCCGCTGCAGCGCGGGTTTGACCGCTTCTACGGCACCGTCACGGGTGCGGGCAGCTTCTTCGACCCGACGACGCTGTGCCGCGACAACACGTACGTGACGCCGGAGAACGACGCCGAATACCAGCCGGACCGCTTCTACTACACCGACGCGATCAGCGACCAAGCCGTGCGCTTCGTCCGCGAGCACGGGGAGCGGGACGGCGACGAGCCGTTCTTCCTCTACGTCGCCTACACCACCGCGCACTGGCCGATGCACGCTCTCGAGGACGACATCGCCAAGTACGAGGGGGTCTACGACGAAGGCTTCGAGGCGATCCGCGCAGCCCGCCTGGCGCGCGCCCGCGAGCAGGGCGTGCTCGACGCGTCATGGCAGCTGTCGGCGATCCCGCGCCCGTGGGCGAAGACCCCCAACCACGCGTGGGAGTCCCGCAACATGCAGGTCTACGCCGCGATGATCGACCGCATGGACCAGGGCATCGGCCGCTTAGTCGCCGAGCTGGAGCGCCAGCAACAGCTAGACGACACCGTCGTCATCTACCTGCAGGACAACGGCGGCTGCGCCGAAGGCATGGGCCGCCAGTCGAACGCCGACAAGATCCGCGAGAAGACCTACCAGCCGCTCGGCAAGGACGGGCTCCAGCCGAAGATCTGGCCGCCGATGCAGACGCGCGACGGGCGGGCCGTGCGCACCGGCCCGGGCGTCGACGCGGGGCCTGAAGACACCTATATCGGCTACGGCCGCGGCTGGGCGAACGTGTCAAACACGCCCTTCCGCGGCTACAAGCACGACGCGCTCGAGGGCGGCATCAGCACGCCGTTCATCGTGCGCTGGCCTGGCGGCATCCCGCGCGAGCGACGCGGCGCGATCGACCACACGCCCGCGCACCTGATCGACGTCTTGCCGACGCTGCTCGCGGCTGCTGGCGCTAGCTGCCCAGAGCGCAACGGAGACGCGCGCGTGCAGCCGCTGGAAGGGATCAACCTCTTGCCGGCGCTGCGCGGCGGCGCCACCGCGCGCGCGCAACCCATCTGCTTCGAACACCACGGCAACCTCGGGCTCCGCGAGGGGCGCTGGAAGATCGTTTCGGCGTATCGAAAAGACCAGCCCATCTCTTGGCAGCTATACGACATGCAGTCCGACCGCTCGGAGCTGCACGACCTCGCAGCGGC
>JAYYEE010000414.1:0-3403 GCA_036160175.1 Planctomycetota bacterium | reverse complement strand
GCCACTGACCCGCAGGTGATCCTCGCCGACGAACCGACCGGCGACCTGGACCGCGACACGGCCGACAGCGTCCTGCAGCTGCTACAGCGCCTCAACCGAGAGCTCGGCAAGACCATCTTGATGGTCACCCACGACCCGCAGGCAGCCGGCTACGCCGACCGCACGATCCACCTCGACAAGGGCAAGCTCGGTCGGATCGAGGACAACCGCGCCGACCGAGGAGCGGACTGACCATGCCCTGGAAGCTCCTGCTCCGGAACGTGCTCGGGCACAAGGTCCGCTCGCTGCTGACCGTCGGCGCGGTGTTCGTCGCCGTCTTCCTCGTCTGCATCTTGCAGGCGCTGACCAGCGGCCTGACCCGGACGCTCGACGCGTCCGCGGCGAACCGGCTGCTCGTGCAGTCGGCGGTCAGCCTTTACGTCAACCTGCCGCTCTCCTACCAGCAGAAGCTCGCGGGCGTCGACGGCGTCGACCAGATCTGCAAGTGGCAGTGGTTCGGCGGTCGCTACGAGCAGGACAAGGGCGGCTTCTTCGCGCAGTTCGGCATCGACCCCGAGCCGTTCCTGCCCAGCTATCCCGAGATGAGCATCATCGACGGCAGCTACGAGGAATTCACCAGGACGCGCACCGGCTGCGTTATCGGCAAGCAGCTCGCCAAGAAGTACGGCTGGGAGGTCGGCGACCGCGTGCCGATCAACGGCACCATCTTCACGCGCGTCGACGGCAGCCCGTGGGAGTTCGACGTCAACGCCGTCTACGAAAGCTCCTCGCCTGCGTTCGACGAGCAGCAGATGTTCTTCCAGTTCGCCTACATCGAGGAGTCGCTCGAGCAGGGCGGCGCGACCGGACCGCAGGGCTCCGGCCTCTACATGCTGAAGCTTGCGGACGGCGTCGACCCGATCTCGGTGCAGCGCGCCGTCGACGAGATGTTCACCAACGGCCCGCAGCGCGTCCAGACGACCACCGAGGCCGAGTTCAACAGGCAGTTCATCTCCATGCTCGGCGACGTCCCGCAGCTGCTGCGGCTGATCGGCGGCGCGGTGCTGTTCGCGATCTTCTTCGCTGTCCTCAACACCATGCTGCTGACCGGTCGAGAGCGGACCCGCGACCTCGGCGTCATGAAGGCGCTTGGCTTCGGCAACGGCGTCGCGGCCGGCCTGCTGATCGGTGAGTCCCTGCTGCTCTGCGTCACGGGCGCCGGGCTCGCGGTCGGCGTCGCACTCGGGCTCGAGCGCACCATCGCCGAGGGCACCGCCGCGTTCATCCCGGGCTTCGCGCTCGACCGGGACACGCTCCTGTTCGGCGTCGGCGTCGCCGTGCTGGTCGGGCTCGTCTCCGGCGTCCTGCCGTGCTTACGCGCCGCGCGCATGACCACCACCCGCGCGCTGCAGGAGATCGTCTGATGGCGCTCATCCCGATCCGCTACAACGTCCGCAGCCTGTTCGTGCGCTGGTCGTCGACCTTGCTGACCGTGCTGGCCGTCGGCGCGACCATCGCCGTCTTCGCCGGCATGCTCTCGCTGCAGCAAGGCTTCGCCGTGCTCTTTCAGGAGCGCGGCCGCACCGACCTGGCGATGTTCTTGCGCAAAGGCGCCACCTCTGAGGGCGAATCCGGCATCACCCTCGAGCAGTGCAACATCCTGAAGAAGGAGGTCGCAGAGATCGAGCGACGCCAAGACGGCCGCCCCCTCGCGAGCGCGGAGATGTACCTCGCGGTGCGCCTCCGCAAGTTCGACGGCGGCGAGACCAACGTCGCGATCCGCGGCGTCGAGCCGATGTCGTTCGAGATCCACGGGGACGACGTGAAGATCTCGCAGGGCGCGAACTTCACGCCTGGCAGCGATGAGCTGATCGTCGGAGAGGGGCTGCTAGGCCGCATCGCGAACTGCGCGGTCGGCGACACGCTGCAGATCAACACGGGGACCTTCCGGATCGTCGGGACGTTCTCAGGCAAGGGCGGCTACCAGAGCGAGATCTGGGGCGACCTAGACCGACTCGCCGAGGCGCTCGAGCGGCCTGTCCGCAGCCGGGTGCTCGCCCGCGTATCGCCGGACGCCGACCTCGCGGCGATCGAGGCGCGCTACGACGACGACCTCCGCCTGCAGCCCAAGGTGATCAACGAGCAGGACTATCTCGCGAGTCAGACGAGCTCGCTGTCGACGCGCTTCCTGTTCGTCGGCGGGTTCCTCGCGCTGATCATGGGCATCGGCGCGGTGTTCACCGGCACGAACTCGATGATGGCGACGATCGGAGCGCGCACCCACGAGATCGGCATCCTCAAGGCGGTCGGCTACAAGCCGTTCGCGATCTTCCTTGCGTTCGTCGGCGAATCGCTGTTCCTGGGGCTGTTCGGCGGCGTAGTCGGCTGCCTGATGGTCTTGCCGTTCCAAGGCGCCGAGACCGGCACCATGAACAGCACCTTCTCCGAGGTGACGTTCGCGTTCCGGACGACGCCACTTGCGATGACCGTGTCGGTCGCGTTCGCCGCCGCCCTCGGGATCATCGGCGGCTTGCTGCCGGCGTGGCGCGCCGCGCGCATGACGCCGACGCAGGCGCTCAGGCGCGGCTAACGCCCCGCGAGCGGCCACAAGCCACCGCCGCGGGAGCAGCCCTTGCGCTCAGCGGAGGTCGTCGAGCGGCACCCGCGCGGCCCCGCCGTCGCGGAACCACGTCGCCTCATCGTAGACGCGCAGGTCGTCGCCCTTGAGGTGGAACTGCAGCGTGACGACGCCGTCCCTCAGCGCCTCGTGATCCCAGAAGCGGTCGTTGGACAGCACCAGCGCGTCGTGCTGGCGGGCGTGCTGCAGCAGATACTCGTCCGCAGACTCCCGGTGCGGCGTGACCACGTAGCGCGGCCGACCCTCGGTCACGTCAGCGCAGCGGGCCCGTAGCACCTCCTTGGCGTCGCGCGGGCACGTCATCGCGGTCGAGTAGTCGACGAACACCCAGACCGGTAGGTCCGGACGCCACCGGTGTGACCACTCCTCGGCAAGCCCGAGCCGCTCGAGCGGCCGGCGTCGGCTCGAAGCGATCACGTTGGCGCCGTCGACCACCACCGCCCGACGGGGCGGCGGGGGCAGCACCAGCGGCGCGCGCTTTGGTCCGGCCACGTCAGCGGCCCTCGCCAAGGAACCGGCGGCGCAGCGGCTCCAGCGGCAGCGCGCGCGCGGTCCCGCGCATGCCCTGAACGTCGCTCGCAGCGCAGAGCGAGTCGAGGATCGCCTGCTCGGTCGCGTCGGCGACCGCGACGAACCACGGCGACAGCGCGCCGCCCCGCAGCGGCGACGCGTCGAACCCGACGGTGGAGAACGCGATCGCGTAGTCGCCGCTGCCGTGGCTAAACGAAGCGCCGGTGCGCGCCATGCCGACGAAGGCCCTGCGCGCGAGCCGCTCAAGGCCGCGCT
>JAYYEE010000413.1:0-4514 GCA_036160175.1 Planctomycetota bacterium | reverse complement strand
ATATTCAGGTCACGGATTTGGGCTGACCGCCATCTCCGGTGGCGCGCCTGATCGACGGCGCCGCCGAGGATGGTCCAGCCCGTCGGCGCATAGGCGACAACAATCCATGCCCCGAGCGAACCCCAGCGCGCATTCTTGAAGATAGAACAGCGTCATCTCCGCTGCTACCAGCTGGCGCGTGGCGGAGATGAACAGGGCATTGCGTATGCCGCATAGAGTCCTGCTCCATAGCGACGAGAGCAGGACATCGCGCAAAGAGACCGCCAGATCGATCCAGCGCAGGACAAAGGTGAGCGCGGCAATGACGGTGGCCGAGGTCGCTTGGGAATGCCCAGCGGCCTGAAGATGATTTGTCGAGTGCCCCCGCGGGACCACTCTGCGGCGACTGCAGGCTCGTATTGGGGCCTACGTTGCTACGCTATGGTCGCCTCTCATGCTCCCGATCCTCCGCAACCTCAGGCGGGTCGCTGCCCTGGCGACGGTCCTGGTCCTCACCTCAGCGGCGGCGCTGCCTGCGCAAGGCCGCGCGGCGCCGATCCTGCTCGAGGCTGAAGCCTTCGAGGATCACGGCGGTTGGGTCTTGGACCAGCAGTTTATGGACCTGATGGGGTCGCCGTATCTGCTCGCCCACGGCATGGGCGTGCCCGTTGAAGACGCCGTGACGCAGGTCGACTTCGGCGCCGCGGGTCGGCGGCGGGTGTGGGTGCGCACCAGAGACTGGGTCGCGCCGTGGAAGGCGCCGGGTGCGCCCGGTCGCTTCCAGCTGCTCGTCGACGGCAAACCCCTGTCGACCACGTTCGGCACCGAGGGAGCCGCGTGGCACTGGCAAGACGGGGGCTTCGTCGAGGTCGGCGGCCAGACGACGGTGGCGCTGCATGACCTGACCGGGTTCGAGGGGCGGTGCGACGCGATCGTGTTCAGCGCGAGCCCCGGCTGGAAGCCGCCCGAAGACCTCGATGCGCTGGGGCGCTTCCGTCGCAGCGTCCTCGGCTTGCCCGCGGAGCCGGTCGACGTCGGCGTCTTCGACCTCGTCGTCGTCGGCGGCGGCGTCGCCGGCACTAGCGCCGCCGTCACCGCTGCGCGCCTCGGCTTGCGCGTCGCCCTCGTGCAGGATCGCCCGGTCCTGGGAGGCAACGCCAGCTCGGAGGTGCGCGTGTGGCCGCAGGGCAAGCTGAATCACCAGCCTTACCCTCGAGTTGGTGACGTCGTCATGGAGCTGGTGCCGAAGCGGCGGGCCAACTCCGCCAACGGCCAGGCCGCCGAGGTCTTTGACGACGACCGCAAGCTGCGCGTCGTCAAGGCAGAGCCCAACATCACGCTCTTCTTGGAGCATCGCATGAACGCGGCCGACGCCGTGGACGGCGCGCTCCGCTCGGTGACCTGCCAGCAGGTCCGTACGGGGCGCCGCGTCTTGATCCGCGGGCGATGGTTCTTGGACAGCACTGGCGACGGCTGCGTCGGCTTCTTGGGCGGCGCGGACTTCGAGCAGACCGACCGCGGGCACATGGGCGCCAGCAACCTCTGGAACATCCAGTGCCTCTGCGACGACGAGGACCCGCTGTCCTCAGAGCTGGAGGCCGCCGCCCGGGACGCGACGTTCCCGCGGTGTCCGTGGGCGGTCGATCTGACCGACAAGCCCTTCCCGGGGCGCACGAAGGGCGAGACCGCGCCGGTCGCCGGCGCCAACCCGATCACGCTGGGCAACTGGTATTGGGAGAACGGCTTCGACCGCGACCCGATCCACGACATGGAGCGGGTGCGCGACATGAACTTCCGCGCGATGTACGGCGCCTGGGACGCGATCAAGAACGTCGAGAAGCGCTACCCCGCGCACCGGCTCAACTGGGTGGCCTATATCGCCGGTAAGCGCGAGTCGCGGCGGCTGATGGGGGACGTGGTGCTCACCGGCGAAGACCTCCGCAGCGGCAGGGAATACCCGGACGGGTGCGTGCCCTGCACGTGGGGGATCGACACGCACTACCCGGACCAGCGCTACGCCAAGGGCCACGACGGCGACGAGTTCATCGCCAAGGCGACGCAAGGCAAGGGGTTCACCTACAAGCAGCCGTACTGGGTCCCGTACCGGTGCCTCTACAGCCGCAACCTGCGCAACCTGTTCATGGCTGGTCGCGACATCAGCGTGACCCACGAGGCGCTCGGCGCGGTCCGGGTGATGAAGACCACCGGCGCGATGGGCGAGGTCGTGGGCATGGCTGCGGCCGTGTGCAAGGCCCAAGCGTGCGACCCGCGCGAGGTCTACACCCAGCACCTCGAGCAGCTGCAGGCCGTCATGCGCAGAGGCGTCGGGCGGATCCACCGCCAGGGCCTCGCAGCGACCGGCGTGACGGAGCTGGCGGGCGCCGACGCTGCTGCGCGCGGCAAGCAGGTGCGCTACGAAGCGAGCCAGGACTCGCTCGGCTACTGGCGCACCGAGGGAGACTACGTCGAGTGGGAGGTCGAGGTGTCCCAGGCCGCTCGCTACGAGGTCCTCGCCGTCGTCGCCTGCCAGCGAGGAGACCACGGCGGGCGCTTCGAGGTCCGCGTCGACGGCCAGGTCACGCATCGCGCGACGGTGCCGTCGACGGGCACGTGGAAGGCCTACCAAGACCTCGCAGTCGGCACCCTGCGCCTCGAGCCGGGGGTGCACCGGATCAGCGTGCACAACGGCAAGGCCGCAGGGCCGTTGATGAAGCTGCGCGGCCTCCGGTTGGTCGCGCAGTAGGCGGGCGCTCTGTAGGGCCGCGATCGCGCCTGCAGCGCTTTCGCTTACGATGCGGCCCGATGGAGAAAGCGTTCTGGATCGGCCTCGTCCTCGCGATCGTCATCGCAATCGCGCTGGTGCTCATCCGATTGGCGGCCCGGTGGCGGGCGCGCATGCATGCATCGTGGGCAGCGGTGGCTGCGCGTCTCGACGGGACGTTCGTGCCTGCGAAAGGGAGTTGGTGGGAGACGAAGGTCTCGCGCGTCGAGGCGAAGATCGGCGCGGCGACGGTCCGGTTGGACCACTTCACGGTCCCTCATGGCAAGCACACCACGGTCTATACTCGCACCCGCGTCGCGACCTCGTGCAGCAAGCGGCTGACCTCGTATCGCGAGAGCTTCTTCTCTGGGATCGGGAAGGCGCTTGGCATGCAGGACCTGCTGGTCGGCGACCCGGTCTATGACGACTGCTTCGTCATCAAGAGTGACGACGAAGCGTGGGCGCGCAGCGTCTTGCATGAGCTGTTGCGCAAGGAGCACCTCGACGCGCCGAAGCTGACGCTCAACGTTAGGGACGGCTGGATCGAGACGCTGCAGGTAGGCTTCGACCTGGACGTCGACAGCCTCGAGCGTCGCATGCGGCTGACAGCCGCGTTGGCCGTCGCCGTCGCAGCGCACGCGTGAGCGAGCCCCGGCGCGGCGTTGCGTCTGGTGGCCGATCGTCCCTCGCAGTCCGCTAGAGGTCGATGGCTCCATCGCGTCTGGTGGTGCGCTGGTGCGTTACGCGGTGAGCTAGCGGCCGGCGAGCGAGGGGTCGTTTGGCACGTTCTAGGACGTCAGCGCGCGATACATCCCGAACAAAAAGATCGCCGCCAGCATCGTCAAGAACAGGATCACCCTGCTGATCGCCATGTCTTCGAAATACTAGCCGGATCTCCCTCTCGTGTATTTTCCTCTCCTATCGCTCATTTGGACAAGCTAGCCGGTGCGTCGCTGTTTGGACGGCGAATGACACGAGACGCAAAAGGAATCGCGTAGGTACTCATGGGACATGAAGCGCCTCGGGGTGGCTCTGGAAGTTCGTGCAGGCATGAACCAGGACCCCTGGCAAATCCCTCAGCCTCGTCGTCTCTTCTTGCGCATGTAGTCGCGGTACCATTCCTCTAGCCCCTCGGGCCAGCGGAACCGCGGCGCGCCTTCGACGTCGTAGCCCTCTAGGTGCGAGCGGTCTTTTGGGGCTCGGTCTTGCGGCTTCTGGTAGCGCCAAGCGCGGTCGCCGAAGATCTCCTCGCACAGCGCCGCGAGGCCGGGGTCGTATTCGCGCAGTTCTTCGCGCGTGTTGACGTGGTTGTGGTCGTGGTCGTCTTCGCGATTGTCGTCGAACCACGACTGCGCGCCCTCGGCCCAGTACTCGGCGCGGTTGCTCGCGGCGTACTTGCCCTTCCAGCGGCCTGCCTTCATCGCCGCTTGGTAGGCCTGCTCGAGCCGCGCGTCGAAGGTCTCATCCAGGTCGATCAGCGCCATGTGGTGGATCGCGTGCGCGAACTCGTGCAGCAGGATCGACTCCTCAAAGTAGGGGTCGCCGGGGTAGCGCAGCAGGTTCGCCTCGCCGCAGGTGACGCAGGGGCGGTGCTTGGTCGCGCCGAGGCCGCGCGCGCGGCGGTCCCAGTACTTACCCGGCTCGAGCGTCGCGTGCTCTGGGATCGCGGTCGTCATCTCCGTGACGGCCATGATCGCGAAGCGGACCTTGTTCTCGACGAGCTTGGTGCGGATGTCGTCGCGGCCGTCGAGCATGCGGCCGATCAGGTGGCGCG
>JAYYEE010000412.1:0-3543 GCA_036160175.1 Planctomycetota bacterium | reverse complement strand
CGCGCGTGGTCCTCGTCGGGCGAGACTTGGCCGTCGAGGCCGATGTGGCAGTGGGTGTCGTAGACCTGCATGGGGGGGGGCTCGATAGGGCGGTTGGTCGCGCGCGCCTCGGCGGTCAGCTGAGCTCGCGGCCGTGCTCGGCCGCGCACGCCTGGACCGCGTCGGCCGCCTGCGCCGTCGCGGCCGCGAGCACCTCATCGATCGCGTCGAGCAGCGCCGAATCGCCGCGCTCGAGGAGCGGGGCGGCGAGCTTCGCGAAGCGGTCGAACACGCCAGCGTCGACGGAGCAGGGCCCCTTCGCCGCGCGGACGGCGGCCATTTGGAGCCGGGCGTCGTCGGTTTCGGCGAGCCGCTGAAGCTCCTTCCAGAGCTTCTTGTTGTTCTGCACCAGCACGCCGAGGACCTCCGCCGCGAGCGATGTCCGCATAGCCTCGTCGTGGACGTCGGTGAGCAGCCCCTCGACGAACCCCAGATCTGGCGCCTCTAGGAGGTCTGCTCGCTGCGCGAGGATCTGCGCTCCGACGCCGCGGAGCTCGTGCGTCTTGCTGCCCCAGAGGGTGCGGACGAACGCCGTGGTCTGCGCGCGCCCCATGCTCGGGAACTGCGCCAGCAAGTCGTCGGCAGCAGCGCGGACCTCGTCGTCTGAGGCGCCGAGGCACTTGACCCCGTCGCCGTACCGCGCCTGCTGCTCGGCGCCGCGTTCGGGCGTGCCCGACTCGGTCAGGCGCTGCCGCAGCAGCGCCTGTTCGCGGCCGAAGTTCATGCTCATAACGAGGGCTTCCTGGTCAGGTGTTCGATCATGTCGAGCTTGGTGATGATGCCCACCACGTTTCGCTCTTCGTCGACGACCAGCGCCACTTCGCCGCGCTCGAAGATGTGGGGGAGCTGGCTCGCTTCGGCGTGCGGGGCGATGGTCGAGACCTTCCGCTCCATGATCTCAGCGATCGAGGTGTCCGGCGAGGCCCCTTCGACGAGGACGCGCAGGGTGTCGGCCTCTGTCAGGATGCCTGCGAGCTTGCCGCCGTCGGTGACGGGCACCTGAGAGAAGCCCCGCTCCTTGAACATCGTGACCGCGTCAGAGAGCGTCTCGTTGACCTCTACGGTCACGACCTCGCGCGCGGGCATCGCGCGGAGCAGCTCGGCGACGGTGCCGATCGCCCAGTCCTCTTCGAGGAACCCGTTCTCGCGCATCGAGCGGTCGTCGACATACTTCGTCAGGTAGTTGCGGATGCTGTCCGAGAAGATGCAGCAGACCTTGGCGCCGGGCGGGAGGTCCTTCGCGACCTCCATCGCCGCCCACGCGGCCGCGCCGCAAGAGCCGCCGACCAGCAGGCCCTCTTGCCGGATCAGCTGTCGGGCGACTCGGAAGCTGTCTTCGTCATTGGAGCGAATCCACTGATCAATCAACGAGCGGTCGAGCACGTCGGGGATGAAGTCGTAGCCGATGCCTTCGACCTTGTAGCTCTTGATCGGGCCCGGCCCGGCGAGGATCGACCCCTCCGGGTCGACGCCGACGATCTTGCACTTCGGCATCCGCTGCTTGACGACGCGCGCGACTCCGGTGAGCGTGCCGCCGGTGCCGGCTGTCATCACGATCGCGTCCAGGTCGTCTTCGAACGCGTCGCAGATCTCGACGCCCGTACCCTCCTCGTGCGCCAGCGGGTTCGACGGGTTGCCGTATTGGTCGAGGATGTGCGCGTTCGGGATCACCTCACGCAGGCGGTTGGCGACGCCGATGTGCGACTCGGGCGCGTCCCACGCCGCCTCGGTGGGGGTGCGGATGATCTCGGCGCCCAGCGCCTCTAGGACCACCTGCTTCTCGCGGGACATCTTCTCTGGCATCGTGATGATGACGCGGTAGCCGCGCACGGCCGCGGCCAGCGCGAGGCCGATGCCCGTGTTACCGGAGGTCGGCTCGATCAGCGTGTCGCCGGGTTTGATGCGACCCTGCTTCTCAGCGTCCAACAGCATGCGCACGCCGATCCGGTCTTTGACCGAACCACCTGGGTTAAAGAACTCGCACTTGCCATAGAGCTCTTGCTCGAGGTGGCGGCCGATGCGGGCGAGGCGGACGATCGGCGTGCCGCCGACCGTCGAGAGGACGGAGTCGTGGATGAGGGCCATGGTTGGAGACGTTCGCCTTAAGCTAAGCAGGCATAAGCCGTGAAGGGAATGCTCAGGGGGGAGGGGGCCTTGCCTGGGGCCGTTTCTTTCGCGCTGTATCTTGTTCGGCGCCGCCGGTCGACGCATGGTCTTCGCCCCCGTGAGCGACTCTGAACAGCCCAATATCCCGCCGGCCGAGCCCGCCTCGCCGCTGAACGCCAGCGACGCGCCGTTGACGCCGCCGGCGACCCCGCCGAGCGCCGACGCGGCCGCGCCGGCCAGCGCTCCTGAGCCGGCGTCGGCCAGCGAGAGAGAACCCCAGGCCGATGAAGGCGGATCGCCCCGCCCCGACGGCGAGGAGAAGAAGCGACGCAGGCGACGACGCCGCAAGAAGAAGCCCGCGGACGGCGAGGCAGGCGTAAACGCGCCGGCTGAGCGCGCGTCGACGCGTCCCCAGCCAGCGCGGACGAGGCGCGACCGACCGGCGCCCGAGCGTCGTCGGCCGGCGCGAGACTCGCGACACTCTGCGATGCACGCGGTCCGCGCGCTGGCGGACATGGCGCAGGCGCTGCTCAAGATTGAGGGCGTCGACCCGTTGGCCATGCCGCGCTACCTGGACCTCAACCTGCGCGTGCCGCTCGACGGCGGTAACGACGTGCGCCACGCCGCTGGCACGGCGGTCGAGCAGATCCTGCAGCGTGTCCGGGAGGTGCGCGAGCATGAGCGGGCGCTGCGGCCCGGCGCGGTCTACAGCTACTTTGAAGACAGCTCGCACGCAGACGGGTGTCGCCCTGCAGAGGCGCGCGAGGTCTTCGACGGCTACACCTCGACAGGTAAGCCGAGCTTCGCGGACTTCGTCACCCTGGCGATCGAGCGCAAAGACCCCGACGTCGAGCGCATGCTCGCCGGAGAGGAGATTGTGCTGACGCACGTGACGATGGGGCGCGTGCTCCGCACCCAGCAGCTGGCGGAGTTTGGGGGGCAGTCGCCGGTCTTCAAGATCCTCGGCCAAGTGAACGCCGGCTTGTTCCGGACCCTCACCGACGGCGGCCGCTGCGCGTTCAGCTTCCAGCTGTTGCGCGGCAAGACCCTCGAGGGGCGCGCGCGCCTGCGGCTGCACTGCGTCGGGGCGGTCGATCCGATAGACCTGGCGGATCCAGCGCTGATGCAGATCCTCAGCCGCTTCCAGCGAAAGCTCGACGGGGAAGCGCTGCGGCTCGAGGGCAAGCTCAAGAACGGCGACGTCGATGAGGAGGAGTTCGTCTTGCCGCTGCTGCAGGACTTCGCCAAGCAGCTGCAGGGGCGCACGCGGAGCGCGGGCCGTCGCACGCAGCACGGCTTGGAGCGCAGCGAGCAAGGCCAGCGCCCGACGTCCCGGGCCTACCCCGACGCGGGCGAGGCCAGCGACAGCGGCATCATGTGGGACATCGATCAGAGCAC
>JAYYEE010000411.1:0-4264 GCA_036160175.1 Planctomycetota bacterium | reverse complement strand
CCGAAACCCTCGACGTTGAGGCTGGCGGTGACCGTGCCGTACGCCACCGCGCGCTGCATGTTCGCCCGCGTGACGTCGCCCGCGTTCGCCAGGAAGCCCATGAACCCGCCTGCGAAGCTGTCCCCAGCGCCGGTCGGATCTACCACCGCTTCGGTTGGATAAGCAGGCAGCGCGTACTGGAACTCCTCTGAGAAGACAAAGCAGCCGTGCTCGCCCTTCTTGACGATGACCAGCTTCGGACCGAGCGCCAGCGTTGCCTTGCCGGCGGTGATCAAGTTGCTCTCTCCGGTCAACTGCTTGACCTCGCTGTCGTTGAGGATGAGTCCGTCGATCTTCTTCAGCAGGTCCAGGAGGCCCTCCTTGGCGATGTCCATCCAGAGGTCCATCGTGTCCGCGACGACGAACCGCGGGCCCTCCATCTGCTCGACAACTGAGAGCTGCGTCGCGGGCGCGCCGTTAGCGAGGAACACGAACGGGGTCTGTCGGTAGTGCGGCGGGACCTTGGGGGCGAAGTCCCCAAACGTGTTCAGCTGGACGTCGATCGTCTCACGGTCGTTCATGTCGGCCGAGTAGCGGCCGTGCCAGGCGAACGTCTCCCCCTCTTTGACCTCCAAGCCGTCTAAGCAGATGCCTTGGTCTTGGAGGAGCTGCCGGTGCTCTGCGGGGAAGTCCTCGCCGATGACGCTGACGAGCCGGACCGGGGTGAACAACCGCGCGGCGATGCCGAAGTACGTCGAAGACCCGCCTAAGCAGCGCTCAGCCTTGCCGTGCGGGGTCTCGATCGTGTCGAACGCAGTGGAGCCTACTACTAAAAGCGACATAAGAGATGTGGAGGCTATCGGCGGTGAGGGCACGTTCCAGTGCTGATCCTGGTCTCTCGAACCGATCTATCCGTCGTCGCGCGCGACCTCGCGGTCAATGTCGGCGCGCGTGACGCGGTCCTTTTCGAACAGCACGAGCAGGCCCGCCACGCAGCTGAACGCGGTCAGGACCGCGCGATAGAGCAGTGAAAGCGCGACCCCACGGGTCCGCATGGCCGCGGCGGCGTCAGAGACGCCGACGAGGTGTTGGGCGCCGTGCTCGGCGAACAGGTAGCCGTAGAGCAGCTCGCCGACGCCCCAGCCATTGGGCGCGATGGGGATCGCCGACGCGATATTGATCACCGGCACGAGGACAAAGTACTCGAACGCTGGCATCCCGACGCCGATCGCGACCCCGAAGCAGACGACCGCGAGCACCGAGATCGCGTGGTTCAAGACGCCGAGCAGGAGGCTGGCGCCAATGACGACTCGCTGCTCGCGATAGAAGAAGATGGCCTTATCCACCATCTGCAACGCCGAGCGGATCTTCGTCGGGAGCCGATTTAGCAGCCACTTCAGCCGGACGCGCTCGCGGAGGCGGCGGCTGAACGCCACCACGCCCAGCAGGCCTACGCCGAGGATGACGCCCCAGATGCCAGCGGCGATCGTCGCGAACTCCTCTAGCGCGAACAAGACGCAGAATGCCCCGAGCAAGGCCAGCGACCCTAGTCCGAGGATGCGGTCGACGCCCACGGAGACCAGCGCCTCCACCCTATGTCCGGGGCATCGCTTCATGATGTAGAGCGCCTTCAGCACGTCGCCGCCAGTCGAGCCGGGGAACACCGTGTTGAAGAACACGCCGATCCAGGTGTAGCGGAGCGCCTCGAGCAACGAGACGTTCATGCCGTTGACCCGGAGCAGCCACCACCACCTCGCGCCGGCCAGCATCACGGTCAAGATGTAGCACCCGACGCCCAACGCGAACCAGCCGACGTCCAAGCTCCGAAGGTAGCTGACGAAGCCAGGCTGCACCTCCAAGACGCGCCCGTCTGGGAGCACGCGGGATGCTCGTTCGGACTGCTCGACGCCGTCGACGCGGAAGCGAATCGGGTCGGCCCGCCAGTCCCCCAAGATCTCGACGACCTCTGCCGCCACGACCTGCTGGTCCCGCCGGGTCACCAAGCGGTCCTCGAGCGTGATCAGCGTCGAGACGTAGTACATCATCGCCGCGACGAAGAGCCACTTCACGACGGTGACGACGCGGGGGCTCATCGCCACTCACCCTTCGACCGCACCTTAGCGCGCGCCGCCTCGATCGACACTTGCTCGGCCGCGACCCGCGACAGAATCGCCTCGCCAAAGGCCGTCGGTTCTACGCCGAGGTCTTCGAGGCTCGCGACCTCGACGGGGGCGCCTGACGCGCGGACGTTGACCGCGAAGTGAATCAATGCGCTGACAGGCGTGACTGTTGCGATGGAGATCGAGAGCTTGCCGTCCGCGACGAACAAGTCGTCGCCGTCGCGGCGAAGGTCAACCCCGCGGCACGCCGCGGTGAGCCACTCGAACACCTGCCCCGCGAACAGCCGCTGTCGATGCGTCGCGAGCAGCAAGTCCGGCGTTGTAAAGGTCTCCCACACGAAGTGGACCATCTCATCCGCCGCGATACCTGGCCCGTCGAGGTCTGCCAGGTCCGCCATCTCTTCAGCTGAGACGTCGCAGCCGCCGCGGAAGCCCACGATCGCGTCTCCCACCAGCCCGAACGTATCAAGCAGCCAGTGCGCTCGAAGCTGCCGGCCGTCGTAGTCCAGCGAGTCGCTGACCCAGAGTGTTTGCATGCTCACGCGTCGCGGTTGTCGAACCAGGCTCGGACCCACGCGGGGTCTAGGTCGATCGTCGGCCGCCCCAAGCACCATGTCAACGCGACGATCGCGGGCGCGCGGAGCTCGGAGTAGTAGGCGGTCTCCGACAAGATGGTCTGCGCGAGGAACTCCGCCGCGCTCGTAGCCTCCCAGTCGAGTCGGCCAGGCAGCCGCACCACCTCTCGGGCGCGGTCTGGCGGGAGCTGGCCGCAGTAGTGGATCAGGCGAAGCATCACCAGCGTGTCGGTGTCGAACGCCGGCTGGCCGGCGGCGCGCTCCTGCGGGCTCGCCGACATCAGCGCCAGCAGCAAAGGGACAGCGGCTGGGCCGGCGAGGCGCCGGATCTGCTCCATCCCGCAAAGGCGCACTTCGGCCAGAGTTCGGGATCGCCCCATGACGGAATCGAGCAAAGCCCGCCGCGCCGCGTGCGCCAGCGCGCGCCGCAGCGCGTCGGTCAGGGCCTGCTGCGTCGGCGCGTGATCCGAGGCCTTGCGCCACCCTAACAGGTCTTCGATAAGCGTCGCGCGCGCGTCGTAGCCTCCGAGCGGCGCCCGGGTGAGCGCTTCGAGCGTCGCCGCGACCTCGTTTGGCGCGGCGGCGTCCCCCCGGAAGTGCGCGCGCAACGCCTCCCAGGCCTCGCCCGCGACGCCTGCATCGACGGTCTCCAGCAGTTGCGCCGCGGGAACATCGAAGGGCTCCAGGTCTAGCTGGCGACACATTCGCGAGAGACCGTCTAGGCAGTGAATGCGCGCCAGTTGGTTGGGCGCAAGCTCCGCGAGCCACGCAAACCAAGCGCAGGCGCGCCCGCACGTGTCCAGACTCGGCGGCCCCACCCAACCTCGGTCCGTGCGCTCGGGGATCGCCCGGAGCAGCGCGCGCACGTGCGCCTCGGGGTTGACCAGGCGCTGCATGCGCACGCGGCCGAACGTGGACGCGACGAGCTCGCGGAGCGGCGAGGCGAGCTCCTTGTCCAGCAACAGCGCGGTCATCGCGCGGATCGGCGTCCAGACCCCGATCCGCATGAAGTCGCGCATGATCACCGCGTCCGCTTCGTAGACGGCGCGGCGGCTGCCCGCCGCACCCTCCACGCTCACGATCGCGTCCATCTCGTCGAGGAGCTCCTCCCCCGTCAAGCTGCCGGCGACGGAGCAGCCGCCCGTCCCCAGCGCGCCGAGACAGAAGGTCAAGTTCCAGATCAGCCTTCGCATTGTGTCCTCCAAGCTCGCGCGGTCCGGGATCGCTCCGCTGCGTCACCTGCTTCGCAGCGCGGCCCGGGGCGCTGGGTCGCGCGGGTCAAGGCCGCGTGCAGGGCGCGGAAGACCCCGGGGTCGCGCTCTCGCTCCAGCGCCGCGAGCAGCGTGACCGTCGCGCTGTCCCGGTCACGCATCGGGAACGCCTCGGCTGCCGCGCGGCGCACCATCGCGTCTTCATCCATCAGCGCGCTCGGCCAAAGTCCCGCTGGGTCGACGTCATTGATGACCGCTAACTGCAGGGCGCGCGTGCGGAGCGCGGGCGAGGGGTCGCCGCACGCGATCCCGATGGCGTGCGCGCGGATCGCTCGCCGTGGCTCGCCTCCGCGCTCCACCGCCTCAGGCCCGGCGAGGG
>JAYYEE010000410.1:0-8649 GCA_036160175.1 Planctomycetota bacterium | reverse complement strand
GACACCCGCGAGTCGCGAGGATCGGGACCGTCTTGCCGTAGTAGATGCCGCTCACGAGGCGATTCGACGAGTAGGCGTCGACGTCGAAGAACTCCCACGCCGGCCACGGGATCTCGTCGACGTTCTTGATCCGGTCACGGCGATCGTTCTTCTGCAAGCTCCCGTCTTGCTTACGGAACATGATCCCCGGGATCACCGTGTGATCGAGGCCGAGCTCCAGGGCGCGGAACAGCGCGACCGCCGTCTCCTCGCCCTCACCGAGCACGAGGTAGTCGATCGGCGCCTGCTCCATCGAGAGCTCGGGGACCGCCGTGAAGTGCTCGCCGCCGCACACCAAGGTCTTATCCGGGAAGGCGCGCCGAAGCTCCTGCAGCAGCTCGCGCACGATCGGCCAGCTGTAACTCCACATGCTGGTGACGCCGATCACGTCCGCGTCCGTCGGCACTCTCTCGATAATCTCTGCGGGCGTTAGCCCAAGTCTCCAGATGTCCCCGTCGGGGATCATCTGTTCGGGCGCTTCGCCCAGCGCGTCCACTACGGTGACGTCGTGCTTGTCGTCCCGCAGCACCGCGGCGATGTAGGCTAGACCGAGCGGCAAGCTCGGTCGGAGAGCAGTGAGGCCGTTCTTGTTGATATAGACCGGCGGATGAATCAGCGTGACCTTCATGCGAGGCGAGGTTCCCTTGGGCGGGACCTTTCAACTATAGCATTGGTGTCCCCACAGGTTGTGGAGGCCTGTCCACTCTTCTTGGCAAATAACGTGATCGTCACGACCTGCGCTGCGGCTGACGCCAATCTGGCGACAGCGGGGAGATCCTGCGCAGCTGCCGCCCCCAGCGCCATCGGCGCCGTCGACCGGGCCGCGCGGCGCGGCGCGACCGCAGTCCAGACGGGCGCTACGCTGGATCAGCGGCTACAAATTGGACCGCCCGTCGTCTCAATATGAATCTCCCACAGGTCGCCCGTCTCATCGCGCGCTTCGCCGGCCTTTTCTCGCTGGCGCAAATGCCGGCGTTGCTGGTCGCGCTCGGCGAAGGCTCAGCGGGAGAGCTAGCGACGGCGTCCGGGTTCGGGACGAGCCTGATCGCAGGCCTTGCGGTCGCGGCCGCGCTCTCCCTCATCGGCCGACGAGATCGCGGCCAGATTTTCCGGCGTGAGACCATCGCCGTCGCCGGGCTGTCTTGGTTCCTGGCCGGCGCAATCGGCGCGGTCCCGTTCTGGGCCTCCGGCCTGCTCGCGCCGGTCGACGCCTTCTTCGAGGCCATGAGCGGCCTGACCACGTGCGGCGCGACCGTGCTTGGCAGCGGCGGCAACCTCGAGATCGAAGCCGTCCCCCAGAGCCTGCTGCTCTGGCGCGCCATGCTCCAGTGGATCGGCGGCGCCGGCATCGTGCTGATCTTCGTCGCGCTGCTGCCGGCCGTCGGCGTCAGCGCCAAGAACCTGCTCTCGTCCGAGTCCGTCGGCGTGGCCACGGACTCATACCAGCCGCGCGCGGTCGAGAAGGCGCGCAACGTCGGCGTCATCTACGCCGGGATGACTGCGCTGTGCGCCGTGTTGCTCGTGTTCGTCGGCGGCTTCGGGTGGTTCGACGCGATCTGCCACGCGTTCACGACGATGGCGACTGGAGGCTACTCCACCAAAGCGCACGTCGGCACGTTCGACAGCATCGGCGGCGAGGTCGTGTTGATCGTCTTCATGTTCTTGGCGGGCGCCAGCCTCGCGGTGGTCGCCACCCACTACCGGACCGGGTTGCGCTGCATCAAGACGTTGGTCGCCTCCGCAGAGTTCCGCGTCTACTGCGCGTCCGCGGTGACGCTCGTCACCGTTCTGACGATCTCGCTCGTCCGCGCCGGGTCTTCCCTCGGCGAGGCGCTCCGGCTCGCCGCCTTCAACGGCGTCAGCGTGCTGACCTCCACCGGCTACGCGACGAGCGACTTCCAGGCGTGGCCATCGACGGCGACGCTCTGCCTGTTCGCGGCCATGTTCGTCGGCGGCTGCAGCGGCTCCACCGCAGGCGGCTTCAAGCAAGTGCGCCTCCTCGTGATCATCCGCTTGCTCGGCTACACCCTGCGCACGTTCGTGCGGCCGAAGACCGTCGAGCGGATCAAGCTCGACAACGAGGTCTTGCCGGCGGCGGTCATCTCCACGATCTTAGCCATCGTCCTGCTATGGGGCGTGACGATCATCACCGGGGCCGTGCTGATCAGCTTCGACGACCGCCTCAACTTCCTCGCTGCCTTCGCCGCGAGCGCCAGCATGGTCGGCTCCTGCGGCCCCGCGCTCACGCTCGTAGACCCTGCCGCGGCGACCGACGCGGTGCTCTCAGGCGGAGCCGCGGCGACGCTGGGCGGCACGCCGAACATCGGCCCCTTCGGCGGCTACGGCGAGCTGCAGAGCTGGACCAAGATCCTGATGTCGATCCAGATGGTCTTCGGCCGCCTGGAGCTGCTGACCGTCCTGGCGCTGTTCTCGCCGAACTTCTGGCGGCGCTGAGGCCCGCGACGGCTTAGCCCCGATCGCTCAGCACGACCTTATCGCGCTTCTTGAAGACGATCCGGATCGGGACCTCTTCGCAGTCAAAGGCGACGCGGAAGCGCTGCTCTAGGTAGCGCCGATACTGGTCCTTGAAGAGCTTCGGGTCGTTCACGAACACGATCAGCGAGAGCGGCTCGGTGCCCACCTGCGTGCCGTAAAACAGCTTGGGGATGTTCCCACCCGACGGCATCAGCTGCTCGCGCGCAGCCTGCAGCTCTTCGTTGAGCTTCGGCGTCGGGAAGTTCCGCGTCGTCTGCTCACGCAGATCGAAGAGCAGGTCGAGCATGCCGTCGACGTTGGTGCCATCCAGCGCCGAGACGAAGACGACCGGCGCGTGGTCGAGACCAGGAAGCTGCTGCTTGATGTACTTGTCCCACTTCTCGATGTCGAAGGCCTTGGGTCCTTCCTTCGGGGCGAGGTCGACCTTGTTGCCGACCAGGATCACCGGCTTGTGGTGCTCGACGCAGTAGGCCGCCAGGTTCTTGTCGACCTGACTGATCTTCTCTCGCACATCGAACATATGGATGCAGACGCTGGCCCGGCGGATGCTCTCCGTGCTCCGTGAGTGGGCGAAGATCTCGATCGCGTGCTCGACGCTCTTCTTCTTACGCACGCCGGCCGTGTCGATCGCGAGCAACTTTTTGCCGTCGTGCTCGAACTCGATGTCGACGGCGTCCCGGGTCGTACCGGGGACGTCGCTGACGATCACGCGGTCCTCGCCAGCGAGTCGGTTGATCATCGTTGACTTGCCCGAGTTCCGCTTGCCCACGATGGCGAACTTCAGCGTCCCGGGGTCCTCGGACCCTGCGTCGGCGGCGACGATCTCGGGGACCTCCTGCCCGACCCTCTCGACGAGCTCGTGGATCCCCCAGCCCTCCTTCGCGCTGATGACCAGCGGGTCGCCGAAGCCGATGCGCAGCCACTCTGGCGCCGACAACTCGTCGTAGTGCGATTCGATCTTGTTGACCACCAGCAAGGTCTTCTTGCCTAGCTGCCGCAGCTTCCGCGCGACCATATCGTCGCTAGGGACGCGCCCCTCCTTGCCGTCGACGACGAACAAGATCAAATCCGCCGTCTCAAGCGCGATCTGGATCTGCTCCTCGATGTGGTGCTTCAAGAGCGCCTCGTCGACGAGCCCCAACCCGCCCGTGTCGACCAGCTCAAACGCGCGGCCGTCCTGACGCACGATGACTGAGATTCGGTCCCGCGTCACGCCGGCGGTCGGCTCGACGATCGACACGCGGCGGCCCGCGAGCCGGTTCATCAGGCTCGACTTGCCGACGTTTGGACGTCCGACGATCGCTACTCGGGGAAGGGTCACGGTGAGGGGCACGAACGATACGGAGTGCGGCAGCGTGACTCCAGCGCAGGACGACCAGAGCGAGGGGTATTTCCCGATCTGCAAAAGCCGCTCAAGGGGCCACAGGATCGGGCCGATCTCCACATAGATCGGTCGAACAAGACCGACCGACAGGAGAACCACCGATGTTGGTCCAATCCCAACCGACTGCGCCCGCGGGCCCCTCGCTCGTAACCACGCCATTGATCCAGGGCGTCGACGATGAGGAGGCGATCTGCGCGCTCTTCGAGCGCATCGGCCAGCTCTGCGGCTTTGACGTCATCTCCCACGGAACGGCTGCGTCGTTCCTAGACGCATACGAGGACGCTCGCCCCGGGTGCATCGTGCTCGACCTGATGCTGCCCGACCGCTCTGGCCTCGAGGTGCTCCAGGAAGTCGCTGAGCGAGGCGGCCAACTGCCGGTCGTGTTCGTGAGCGGCATGGCGTGCGTCTCCGAAGCCGTCCAAGCGCTGAAGCTCGGCAGCATCGACTTCATCGAGAAGCCCTTCGACATTCGACAGATCGCGGACGTGCTGCACCGCGCCATCGAGATGGACGTCGATCGACGCAGCCGCTCGGAGGAGCGCGACGTCTTCCGTCGCCGGTTCGAGACTCTGTCTCCTCGTGAGCGCGAGGTGATGGAGCTCGTCGTCAAAGGGGCCGCTAACAAGGAGGTCGCGGCGCGCCTTGGCCTAAGCCACAAGACCGTCGAGGTCCATCGCGCCAACGTCATGCGCAAGACGCAGTCCAACTCGCTGGCCGAACTGGTCCGGCTGCACGTCGCCGCCGACGACCCACCCGCCTGAGCGCCTACGGCTAGTAGAGGACGGTCGCCAAGCGACGTCGGTAGTCGTCGAGCCGCTCGTCCTCCTCGCCCACGACGGCGAAGCAGACGAGCATGGCCTTTCGCGCGAGGCCCTCGTGGTAGTCCCGGTCGAGGGTCGCGGATTCCAAGACCGCCGACATCGCGGCGTCGTAGTCCCGCGCGAGGAAGCGCGCTCTCGCGTCCACGAGGAGCCGTCCGGCCTCGCTGCTGTCACCTTCGAGCGTCAACGCGAACCACGCGAGGCCCGATCGCAGCCGCTGTCCCGCGGCGTATTGCTCCTCTTCCTCGGGGATCCCCGCGAGCGCCGCGTCGACCTGCTCCACGTCACCCGCCGCAGCTGCCGTTCGCGCGCGCTCCAGCCGCGCCTCAGGGCTGTCGGGGTCGACGGCTGGCGCCTCCTCCGCAGCCAGCTCCGGGCCGCTCGCGCCGCGCGCTACGCCGTGTTTGTCGAGGAACGCGACGACGTCGGCCTCGGGCAGCGCGCCCTGAAACCCGTCGACGGGCTTGCCCTGGCTGACCAGCACACAGAACGGGATCCCCTGGACCCCGAACGCATATGCCAGGTCTTGCTCCTTGTCTGCGTCGACCTTGCCCAGCAAGAACCCGCCGGCGAAGTCGTCAGCGAGCTTCTCCAGGGTCGGCCCGAGCGTGCGGCACGGACCGCACCAAGTCGCCCAGAAGTCGAGCAGGACAGGCGTCGTCATCGACTGCTCGATGACGTCCTGCTGGAAGTTACTCGCGGTGATGTCCTTGACGTGGGCTCCGGCCATGCAGCGTCTGTAGGTGCCAGACGGCTCCCAGTCAACGATCGCCCGGTGCGCGGACGCCTCTGTCGTTACGGCGGCGCTACATCGCCCACCCGCAGGCTGCGAGGCCAACATCGCGCAGCCGCGGACGCGCGCGGCACGGCGATTGATATCACAGGGCGCCGGCGCCGGGGCCTCGCACACCAGGACGGGGTGCGTGATTGAGAGGCGACATCGCCCCGGGCCGGCATCTCTTCACGAGCGCCGCAGCGCTACGCGGCCAACCCGATCGACCGCAGGAGCGCGCTCACCAGCTCAGCGCTCGCGTAGATCAGCGTAGCGAGGCCCAGCTCCACCGACTGCGCAACCAACGCCTGACCGCGCGAGACCCCAAACAGCCGGCAGAGCAAGAACAACGAGAGCGCGCCGTTGAGCGCGACGATGGCGCCCAGGGAGAAGGTATGGGGTGGCACGAGCGCGACCTGCGCGAGGCCTGTGAGCAGGTAGAAGAGCCCGAGACCGACGCTGCGCCCCAGCTGCGGTCGGTCTGCGCCCGCGAGCTGAACGGAGAGGTGCACGAGCAGCCCGGCGCCGATGAGCAGCAAGACGCCGAGGCTGAGCCATTGGGCTGGCGCCGCCGGCACCAACCACGGATAGGCCCGACCGAGCGCTGCGATCCGCTGAGCGAGCAAGCCGTGCGCGTCCCACGCATTGGGCGCACCTCGCGCGTCCGCGCGGCGGGGCCGCGCGCGTGGCGGAGCGGCGACGCCCGACAGCCCACGGGCGCCTTCGGACACGAAGCTGCAGCTGCGAAGCTCAGCCGCATCGACCCGCACGACTTCGCCACCGAGATCGATCGTCACGTGCGCGAGGCCCATCTCCAAGACCCTGCCAGCGAGCCGCTCGCCGCCTTCTACCACGACCTCGACATATCGCTCTTGGGCCTCGACGGGCCTAGCGGCGCAACCGGCGATCAAGGCAGCGACCAGGAGGCGGATCATGATGTGGGACGCATCGAGCGTGCCCTGGAGCCCCTTGAATCCCTGCGTCTCGCAACGGGACAGATCACGACGGTCGCCTCGCTGGCGGAGGGCGCGACCACGCCGTAACCTGAACGCACCGTGCAACGCCGCCCCGCGACCTACGCTGAGGTGCGCCCCTGTCCATGAACACTCTCACGCGACCCTTCCCCGAGGCGCTGCTCGCGCTGCTCGCGCTGCCGCTCGCAGCCCAAGCCGCGCCGCCAGACCTCACGTCGCTCGCGCGCTCCGTCGGCGCCGCCCATCGCCCAGACGGCCCCACGGCCAAGGTGGAGGCGTTTCGCTGCAGCCTGGAGCTCCACCTGCTCGACGTCCGCGCGCAGAACGGCGGGCAGGCGTCTTTGGATGTCCAGTTCTTGCGCCAAGACCGAGCGCCACCGAAGCGACCGCGTACGTACATCCGCTACGACGTCCGCGGCGCCGAGCAGCCGATCCGGCGCGGCTTTGACCGCTTCGGACCTTGGCACATCAAGCAGGGCAAGCCCGCCGACTTGACCGCCGCGGGAGCCGAGCAAGACCTTAAGTCGCTGCGTGAGCACACCAACCTCGCCCGCCAACTCGTTCGTTTCTTGTCCCCAGAGGCCGTCCTCGGCGCGCTCGAGAAGCCCACGAAGGTGCAAGAGGACACGCTCCGGATCGGTCGGGCCAACGCGCCCGTCTATAGCGTCGGCGGCACGCTGAAGAAGTTCCCGCTGATGCAGAACGCCGGGGAAGAAGCACCGGCCTACGTCACGATCTATGTCGATCGGAGCTCCCGACGGCTGCTCGGACTGGACGCTTGGCCGCTCAAAGACGGCAAGCCTGACCGGCTCCGTGGGGAGCGCATCCTGCTCTCTGACCTGCAGCTGCGAGACGGGCTGCTCGTGCCGAGGACGCTGCGTTACCTCTGGCGCAACGCGAGCGGACAATTGCGGAGCCACTCGACCGCCAAGATCATCTCGCTGGAGCTTCGGCCGACGCTCACGGTTGCGGACTTCGACCGCAGCTGAACGCGACCTCTCGACTCAGCAGCGGCGGCGGAAGTATCGCTCCAGCTCTGCTGAGCTGAAGGTCAGGGTCGTCGGCCGACCGTGCGGGCAATTGTGCGGGTGCTCCAGAGTCGCCGCCACCCGCAGCAGCTCCTCGATCTCCGCGTCGGTGAGGCGATCGCCGCTCATCACGGAGCCACGGCAAGCCATCGAGTGGAACCGCTCCGCGATGTGCTCGCCTACGGACGCCTTCCCCTCGTCAGCCTCTCCCGTTGCCAGCGCGCGGATGAGCTGCTTCGGGTCGGTCCTAGACAAGACCGCGGGCATCCCCTGGACGGCGATCGCGTTGGGGCCGAACGCATCGACCAAGAGCCCCTCCTCGGCCAACTCGTCCTTCACCGATTCGAACCACGCGATCTCGCTGGGCGTCAACTCGACGACCGCTGGGACGAGCAGCCGCTGAACCTGAACGTCACGCGCCGCGTGCTGCTGCTTTAGCTGTTCATACGTGACGCGCTCGTGCAACGCGTGCTGATCGACGACCAGCAGGCCGTCGTCGCCCTCGATGAGCAGGTACAGGTCCATGACCTGTAAGAACCGGCCCGCAGCGCGGCGGAACGGGTTAGGGCGGGCAGCTTCAGCCTGGGGCTCCGACCCGCTTGGCTCGCGCACGACGGCTGTCTGCGCTGGCATAGCGGGTGTGTCGGCTGCTGCAAACGCCGGCGCAGCGCCGCTCCCGGGCTGGAACAACGACGGCGAATGGGTCGGGAAGCCCGATCGCGCGCGCGGCAGCTCGGGGCGGATCGAGACCCCGCCTTCGCTCTGCGCGGCAGCGGCGCCCTCACCCATCGGCATTGTCCGCGACTGCAGCGCGCTGCGCACGGTCTCGTGCAGGCAGCCAGCGACCTTGCGCGACTCGACAAAGCGCACCTCCGCCTTGCGGGGGTGGATGTTGACGTCGACGAGGTCCGGCGGCAGCACCATCTGCAGCACATAAACGGGGAAGCGGCCTCCCATGAGGAACTCCCGATAGGCCTGGCGGACGGCGTGCAGCGCGCTCTTCTCCCGCGCCATCCGCCCGTTGACGTAGGTCAGCTCCAAGCGGCCGTCGCGCCGCGCAAGGTCAGGCTCGCCGACGACGCCTTCGACTTTGAGGCCATCGAACTCGCGGTGGACCGGCATCAGCCCCTTGCCA
>JAYYEE010000409.1:0-3973 GCA_036160175.1 Planctomycetota bacterium | reverse complement strand
ATCGCCACGGTCACGGCGCGCCGGTCATCCTCCTCCAGCTGCTTGGTGAAGAGCTCGCCCGTGCGCGCGTACGCCGACCAGTCGAGGCGCCGCAGATCGTCGCCGCGCTCGTAGCGACGGTGCCCGACGAAGGTGCCGCTCTGACTCAGGACCGCTCGCCGCGCGCGGAGCTGCTGGGCGCGGCCCCCGTCGACCTGACGCTTGCTCGAGATCAACGTCGGCAGCAGGTCGCAGAACGCCGCGTCGAACGGCGCTTGCGGCGACGGTTGGTCGGCGCGGGGCTTCGTCACCGCGTCCCCCGCTTCTTGAGCTCTTCGAAGAAGCGCCTGACGATCGCGCGCTCGGCCGCGGGGACATGCCGCGCGCGGAGCGCCTGCTCGGCCGCGCGCTCAAACTCGGCGGCGGACGATCGCGCCGGCGGCGCTCCGTCCCCGAGAGACGCCGCCGGCGCTGGTCGGCGAGACGCTCCGCTTGCTCGCGGCTGCTCGAGCTCTGCGACGTGCATCCGTTCGCGGCGCGTCGGCCCGTCGCCGATGAAGTCCGGCAATACGAACCGCTGGTCGTCCGGCGCGTCAACAAGCGGCGGCACCTCTTCGGGGTCGTCGACCTCTGATGACTCGTCATCGCCGTCCGGCGCGGGCGCGCTTTCGGGCCGCTGCTCCTCGCTCGGCTCTCCTGCTTGCGGGAGCGGCGGCGGCGCCTCGGTCGCTTCAAGCCTCTGGATCTCCGCGCCGACCGTCGCGCCCAGCTGCTCAGCTCGGGGACGGCCGCCAACGAGCCCCGCCCACGGCGGCTGCAGCCAGGCGCTCAACAGCCACGCGAGCAGCAGCGCCGCGACGAGCGGGAGCAGCCAGCGCCAGCGCCCAATGCGCAGCGCGCTTGCCGCCCGCTCCGCGCCGCGACGCTCCGGCTGCAGCCGCGCGTGCACCTCGCGTTCGAGCCACCCGATCATGCCGCCGCGCGTGCCCCGGCCGCCGTCAGCCGGCGCTCGCGCTGCACGGCGGTCGAGCTCCAGCCACGTGGCCAGCTCATCGCGAAACACTTGACCGTCCCCGGACGCTTCCGCGGAGAGCATCGACAGCGTCAGCGCCGCGCCACGCGCGCGGCGCCAGGCGCGCGCGGCCGCGACCACCGCGACAACAACCACGACCCCGGCGCTCACTGCGGCCGCGTGCGGCAGCAGCCGCGGCGATAGCCAGCCGATCGCTACAACCGGGACCCCCGTTAGCAGCGCGGCGCGCACCCCTGCAGCGCCGCCTGCCGCCATGATGTGACGGCGACGGAGACCGAACGCGAAGCGCCGCAACGCTGGGGCCGCCCCGGTCGATGCATCGTGTCCGCCGTGCACGCACCCATCATGCGGTTTCCGCCCCCCGAAGGGAACGACCAGCGCGGCTCGAAGCGTCTCCGCAGGGTCGCGGCGGCTACTTTGGCTTCGGGTCGAACATGCGTTGGGCGACGTCGAGCTCGAACTGCGCGACCAGCGACGCGGGCCAAGTCATCAGAAACTGCGACTCGCTGCAGGTGAGGTAGTTCTCGTTCCGGCCCTCGACCTTCCCGCCGACCGCGAGCCGAATCTCGCGGACCTCGCCGGCCTCTTCGAAGGCGACCACCAGCTCGATCTGCGGCGGAAAGAGCCCGAGCGACTGCATGTCGCCGGCGGCCTTCAGCGGGCGCTCGAACGACTGCGCCGCCACGTATCGAAGGCGCTGTATCAACCCCTCGACCTCGCTCTGGCGCACAGCGCCCAGGTCTCCAGCGCCCTTCGCCGACCAACGCATTTGGTTGGGCGAGCGCGTGAACGTGTAGATGCGCTTCTTGGTCGCGACGTTGCGGATCGACAGGCTGCGCACCTTGTCAGGATCCAAGCGGAACAGGGCGCGGTCCAACCACTCCTTGGGCTTGACCGATCGCCGCCACGGCTTGTCACACTCGTAGAGCACTACGTCACGGTCACCGCGTTGCCGCACGAAGACGCCACGCACCGCCTCGGTGCCCTTCGCCCGCTCGCTCGCGTCCTTGCCGACGAGCACCTCCGCGACGACGGCCTTCCCGGCGCGGTCCAAGCAACGCACCACGAAAGCGTGCTCCTCGTCCAGCCCGTATTCGGCCAGCTGCGCGTCCGTCGCGGCTGGTTGCACCAGCGTCTCGGGGTCCTTGCGGATGGACCGCAAGTGCTCGAACACGTCAACCTCGACGCGGTTCTTCATGGCCGGCGCCCCAGCCAGCTTGACGGTCGCCCCTGCAGGCTTACCGATCACCCAACCGGCGTCCGTCAACTGCACCGCGAGTTGCCGGTACGCGACCTTGGGCTGGGCCGAGTTGGGCTGCCGCTCTGGCTGCTCTGCCAAGGGCTTACCCAGGACAAACGAGCCGACGTTGTCCGCGGTGAAGCCGTCGAACATCAGCGGGATTCGGGCGACGTCGACGAATGTCTCCGCCTCCGCGCGGAGCTGTAAGAACGTCGGGATCGCGAGCGCAGCGCACGCGACCGCGAGCGAGAGGTTGCTCTTGTTGAAGGACATCCGGACTCCCAACTATCGGTTCAGCGAGGCCAAGAAGGCCCGCTTCTGGTTACGGCGGATCAGCCAGACCGCGACGCCGAAGCCAGCCAACAGCAGCGACGGCAACGCGACGTTCCAAGCGACGAGCGCGCGCGTCTTGCTGCGGAGCGCTTGCTCAGCGTCGCGAGGGTCCGCCTTAGACGCGATCTCGCCCTCGACGAACTCTAGGGTCCGGTCGGTCGGCACGCGGGTCTGCAGGGCGATCAGATCGCGGTCTTCGCTGAGCCAATCGAGCATCTGCGCGAAGAACACCAAGCCGTAGGCCGAGAACGGGCCGCCTTGTTGGCGCAGGCTGCCGCTGAGCATGTCGTCCCGAAGGAACGTCGCGTCGCCGATCATCACGATCCGACCCGGCGCCTCGGCCTCGGTGCGCATGGCGCGCTCCTTGGCGACAGCCGGCGCCGGCTGGGCGCTCGCGGGCTGCGGGCCGACGTCTTCGACATCGAGCGGCTTGTCCGCGCCGCCCTCACCCGCGGACTCTCCGTCGGCCGCCTGCCCGTCGCGCGCCGCCTTCTCCGCGGCCTCGCTCGGCCGCAGCGGCCGCTCGCGTCCCGCGAAGAACGACGAGAACCGCCCCTTGACCTCACACATGAGCGGAGCCTGCTGGCGCGTCTCTGCGATCAGGCGATCCTTGCGCTCTTGGAAGAACCGCTGGCTGATCGCCGCGTATTGCCGCGGGTCTCGCCCGAGCGGGTCCAAGACCTGCGGCGGATCTTCGATGAGCGCCAAGGGCGAAGACCGCAAGAGCACCCGCCCCTCGACCCCATCGGGCAGGTCTAGCGCCCCGCCAGCGCGACGCGTGAGGCCCACCCAGGTCGGCCAGTAGAAGCCTGGGCCGCGCTGGAGCTTGCGGAACGCCTGAAACAGGAAGTCGTCCGCCGGCATGCCCGGCAGCATCGTCTTTCGGTATTGCTCCGCCTTCCGCTCGTCGACCGTGCCCGCGGCGTCGACAGCCAGCTGGTCTGCGAACGTCGCCCAGTCGAGGTTGCGCGCGTGAAAGAAGTACGGGTAGTTCACGGGCGCGAAGGTCTGCATCCCGGTGCGCCCGCGGACCGGCACCGCGAGGTACTCTTGCCGCGCCGTGATCGCCGCCTGGAAGGCCTGGGGCGCCATGTCGCACACCAGCCGCGGCCGCCAGTCGACGCCGTAGTGACGCAGCACGTCGACGAGCGCGAACTTGCTGTCTTGCGCGTCGACGCTCATCGGCATCTTGCGCATCAACCGCTGCGGACCGAGCGCGTACTCTGCAGCGTCCGCGAACACCACCAGCGTGCCGCCTGACACCACGAACTGGTCGATCACGTACTTCTGGCGGTCGCTGAGGTCCTTAGGCCGAAACAGGAACAGCGTCTCCAGGTCGTCTGGCAGCAGCGCGCCGTCCTCGTCCTTGAAGTTCTGAAACTCGTAGC
>JAYYEE010000408.1:0-3372 GCA_036160175.1 Planctomycetota bacterium | reverse complement strand
AAGAAGAAGAAGAAGGCCAAAAAGAAGGCCGCGAAGAAGGCGGCCAAGAAGGCCACCGCGAAGAAGACCGCCAAGAAAGCGGCCAAGAAGGTCGCGTCCAAGAAGGGCGCCAGCGACTAGCCACGACGGCGAGCCCGACCTTGGCTCCTCGCCGTCGATGGCCGATGATGCCAGCATGACGTCCGCTCCGACCCCCGACGTGGGTTCCATCGACCCCACCCTCGACCTGTTCGAGGAGATCGACCGCCTGCGCACGGAGCGCAAGGCCGTGATCCTGGCGCACTATTATCAGGACCCGGACATCCAAGACGTCGCCGACCACCTCGGCGACTCGCTCGACCTCGCCAAGCGCGCCCGCGACGCCCACGACGCCGAGGTGATCTTGTTCTGCGGGGTGCACTTCATGGCCGAGACGGCCAAGATCCTGAACCCCAGCAAGACGGTCGTGCTGCCCGACCTCGACGCCGGCTGCTCCTTGGCCGAGCAGTGCCCGCCAGACCAGCTGCGCGCGTGGAAGGCGCGGCACCCAGACCACTACGTGGTCATGTACATCAACTGCAGCGCAGGCACCAAGGCCGAGGCGGACATGATCTGCACGTCGTCGAACGCCGAGAAGGTGATCGCCGCGGTGCCCGAAGACCGCCCGATCCTCTTTGGGCCGGACAAGAACCTCGGCGCGTTCTTGATGAAGAAGACCGGCCGCCAGATGGACCTGTGGCCAGGCGCGTGCATGGTTCACGAGACCTTCAGCTCGCAGAAGATCATCAAGCTCAAGGCCCAGCACCCGGACGCGAAGTTCATCGCGCACCCCGAGTGCGAAGACCACGTGCTGCTGCTCGCCGACTTCGTCGGCTCGACCTCCAAGCTGCTGCAGTTCGTACAGCAGGACGAGTGCGGCAAGTATATCGTCGGCACCGAGACCGGGATCCTGCACACGATGAAGAAGCACGCCCCCAACAAGGAGCTGATCCCGGTCCCCTACGAGGACCGCAGCGCGGCGTGCCAGGGCTGCAACAGCTGCCCTCACATGAAGCTCAACACGATGGAGAAGATCTACCTCGCGCTGCGCGACCTGCAGCCGCGGGTCGAGATGGACGAGGAGCTGCGAGAGCGCGCGCGACTGCCGCTGGATCGCATGCTGGCGATCAGTTGAGCGAGGTCGCGCAGCAGCCGGCAGGCGAGGGCCCGGCCCGCCGCAGGTCGCTGCCATGGCTGCCGGCTATCCTCGCCGTCGCGCTGGTCTCCTACACCGTCGTCCGGCTGCGTAACCTGTCGGAGAACCTCCCCTACGACCCGGGCCCCGCGCACGCGACGACCAACGTCGCGCCTCGCGACGCCGGCGAACCGCTCGACGAGCTGCGGCGGACGTTCTTGAGCGGCCGCTCGGCGCGTGTCCTCGACGACCCGCCGCGGCTCTACGAATGCTGGCCGCTGGCTGGCATAGAGCGCGAGCGGGCGCTGCGCGTGCTCCAGACGATGCGCGCGGAGCAGCCCGGCCCACTCGTGGACGCGCTCGACGCGCTCGTCGCCCGGCGCGGCGTGTTCGTGCTCGAGGCCGAGATCTTCCCCCGCGAGAGCGGCGAGCGATGGCGCGACTGGAGCGTCGAGCTCTTCCAGCACGCAGGCAGGCGACGCCTCCTGGTCGCGCCGATCGACCTCACCGAGTTCCCCGCGGCGCGGTGAGAACGACCCGCGTCAAGCCGTGAAACCCGAACGCAGGGGTGGCAAACTGCACGCGGCATGGCGGACCTAGCTCTCGAACCTCTGGCTGACGAGCTCCGATCGGAGCGCTCAGCGAAGCCGTGTGTCCTGGTGATCTTCGGGGCGACCGGGGACCTGACGCGCCGCAAGCTGGTGCCGTCTTTGATGGGGCTCAGCAAAGACGGCCTGCTGCCGTCGGCCTTCGCGGTCGTCGGCTTCGCCCGCCGGCCATGGACCGACGAGTCCTTTCGAGAGGTGCTCAAGGACGGCGTCGAGCAGTTCGGGCGTCCGGAGACGATGGCGCACTTCACCGAACAGCAGGACGCCTTCGTCTACCACCAGGCCGACTTCAGCGATCGGCAAGGCTACGAGCAGCTCAAGGAGCGGCTCGACGAGCTCGACCGCACGCGCGGCACCGCGGGCAACCGGATCTTCTACCTGGCGACGCCGCCCAGCGCGTACTCAAGCATTCTGAAGAACTTGGCCGCCGCCGGCCTCTCGACCGAGCGCGACGGCAAGTTCGCGCGCGTGATCGTGGAGAAGCCGTTCGGTCACGACTTCGGCACCGCCACCTCACTGAACCAACAGGTCAACGCCGCGTTCCACGAGCGGCAGGTCTTCCGGATCGATCACTACCTCGGCAAAGAGACCGTCCAGAACATCCTCGCGCTGCGCTTCGCCAACGGGATCTTCGAGCCGCTGTGGAACGAGAAGTTCGTCGACAGCGTGCAGATCACCGTCGCCGAGTCGATCGGCGTCGGCTCCCGCGGCGACTACTTCGAAGAGTCCGGGGTCATCCGCGACATGATCCAGAACCACTTGATGCAGGTGCTCACGCTGGTCGCGATGGAGCCACCGGCCGCGATGACCGCGGACGCGGTGCGCGACGAGAAGGTCAAGGTGCTCAAGGCGATCCGATCTTTCGACCCGAAGAAGGTCGACCGCAACACCGTGCGCGCGCAGTACACCAGCGGCTCGTTCGGCGGCGAGGACGTGAAGGGCTACAAGGAAGAGGACGGCGTCGCCGCGGACTCGGTCACCGAGACCTATGCAGCGGTCCGACTCAAGATCAACAACTGGCGCTGGGCGCGGACCCCGTTCTATCTGCGGTCGGCCAAGCGCATGCCACGACGAGCTACCGAGGTCGCGATCCAGTTTAAGCAACCGCCGCACGCGCTCTTCGAGGCCGGCAAGGCGCCGACGCCCAACATGCTGCTGCTGCGCATCCAGCCCGATGAAGGCGTCGCGATGCGCTTCGGCGCGAAGGTCCCCGGCCCCGACGTGAACATCCGCGACGTGCGGATGGACTTCCGCTACGGCACCGCGTTCGGAAGCGAGACCGCGGACGCCTACGAGCGCTTGTTGCTCGACTCGATCCTCGGCGACGGGACCCTGTTCGCGCGAGACGACGAGGTCGCGGAAGCGTGGCGCATCGTCGACTCGATCATCGCTGGCTGGAATCAGTCCGACCACCCGCCTGCGACCTACACCGCGGGCACTTGGGGCCCCCCAGAGGCGGACGCGCTGCTGCGCAGAGGCCGCACCTGGAGGCGGCCGTGAACGGCCCCTCCTTCGACCGCACCGACACCTTTCGCGCCGCTTGGACCGAAATGCCGGCCGCCGTCAACGCGCTGTGGGACGCGTGCATGCAGGACCAGCGCGGCTCGGACG
>JAYYEE010000407.1:0-2547 GCA_036160175.1 Planctomycetota bacterium | reverse complement strand
GGCGGGGCCGAACTCGTCCTCAACCTCGCCGAAGTAGAGCAGGTAGCCGTAGCCGAGCCCGGTGATCGTTGCGAGCCCGGCGGTGGCGTAGATCGCGCGCTTGTCGCCGCGCCTCAACGGAGCCCCTGGGAGGCGTCGGCGCCGGCCCTGGAAGGCGGGCGCGCCGGCGCGGGCCCGGTGGACGGCCTGCCCTTAGAGGGACGGACCGGGACCGCGCGCTTACTTGGATAGATCAGCTGGTGCGATGCCAACAGGCGCCGCACCGTGTCCACTGTAGCGTGCACGGTGAGGGTGCACCCAGCGACAGGCTTGATCACCCCGGTCTTGACGCTGAGGTCTTTGTTCAGCGCGCGCTCCTTGAACTGCTCGTACCAGATACCGCGCGGCATGTAGTCGACCGGCTCTTCGAACGCCACCACCTCGATCCGTGACGCGCGCGCGTCCTTGTCGACCGCGACCATGATCAGCTCCTTCTTGGAGCGGACGCGATGGCGATCAAAATACGCGTGGCCGACCACCTTGCCGTCCTTGCTGGCTTGGTAGACGTACATGACGGAGCGCGGCGGCGTGAGGCCTGACCGCTTCTTGATCTCCGCCTGCATCTGCTTGGACAAGACATGCGTCTTACGCTCGAACTTGCACTTCGGAAATGCAAGCTCGAGCGCTTCCGCGGGCTCTAAGAAGACCTTGCCCTGGGCGCGCAACCCGCCGGTGCACGTGGCGAACAGCGCGACCAGTACGAGTGACGTTCTAAGAACCGTGAGCACTAGAAGACGTATCCGAACACGATGTTGAAGCGGTCGTTTTGGTCTTCCCAGTGCTCGTAGTCGGCCTTGATGACGACCTGCGGGATCGGCTTGTAGTTGATCCCCATGGTGACGATCTCGTTGTCTTGGCCAGGATTCCTCGTCCCCAGCGAGCCCATGGTTGCCTGCGTGTCGATCTGCTCCCAGCGCACGAACGGACGGATCTGCGCCGTCGCGCCAGGGGCGATGAGATTCATGATGTCGTAGGCGACCTCGCCGTAGAAGCCGTTCATCGACTCGGCCAGCTCATCGCCCGCCGCGTTGCCCGCGCCGGTGTTGAACTGGTCCACGTCGTCAATGTCCGCCCCAGCGTAGAGGGCGCGGAACGTCCACGGGCCGGTCCGGTAGTCGAGGTGCAAGTCATACATGACCGCGGAGGCGCTGCCGATATCGAGGCCCGTACCGGAGTCGATGTTGTCCTGGCCGTGTTGACCAATGCTCAGCGAGCCGCCGAGCGTCAGGCCGTTGACGCCGACGTAGTCGACGCGGGTGATGAACGACATGTCGTCGCTCGGGGTGCGCGCGCCCTTGCCGCGGCCGCCGCGCAGGCCGCTGTCGCCGAAGCCCTCCGCGTCCAACGCCGTCATCAGGTACGACTGGTAGCTGAAGTCGCCGAGGTCACCGTAGAGGCCGATGCCCATCTCCCGCCAGGTCGAAGGGATGATGCGTGACTCGGTCTGCGGGCGGCTAGAGGCCAAGAAGGTCGTCGGCTCGTGCAGCTGGTTGACGAGGCCCATCGGCGAGAGCAGCAGGCCGCCGCGGATGTTGATCGCGTCGCTGTGCAAGTAGTCCAGGTAACCAAACTCGAGCGAGACCGAGCCGCCGCTGTTCCTACTAGGCGCCCCCGTGGAGCCGTGCTCGATCTCGATCTCCGAGTTGAACACCCACTTGTCGTTGAACTTGTAGCCGAAGTAGAGGATCGCGCGCTGCGCGTCCGTCTGGTCGACGCCGTTTTGGCGACCCTTGTAGATAAACTCGCCGTAGCCACCGATCGAGAGGCCTTGTTCGATGTCGTAGACCTTGATCGCGCCGAGGCCGACGCCGCGCGCGTCACCGACTCGCAGCTGGCCGATCTTCGGCACGAGCCCGCCGAGGTCGATCTTCTCGACGTCGCTGCCGATCGCGTCGACCTGCTCTTGCAGCGTGCGGTTCTTCTTCTCTAGCGCGTTGAGGCGCTCCTGCATCGTCTGCGCGACAGCGGTCGCGGAGAAGGCAGCCAGGGATACCGCGAAGATCACGGCCGTTTGCGTTCTAGTCATCATTTGGGTCATCATTTGGGTTGTGTGTTTTGGTCGGCGACCGCTCGGCGAGGCTTGCCAGGCTCGTCGATGAGGAGCGACACGTGGTCCTTGAGACCGCGTGAGGTGCTCATGACGAGGTGGCCGAGCGGGTCGAGCGACAGCGCGAGGACCTCGACGCCGTCCGTGCGCTCGGCCAAGGCGATCGCCTCGTCAGGCCCAAGCACGAAGCACGCGGTCGATAGGCAGTCTGCGTCGAAGGCAGACTCTGCCCAGACCGTCACGCTGCCGAGGCTGCTTGAGGGGCGGCCGGTGCGCGGGTCGATCACGTGGCCGAGCCGGCGCCCGTCGACGACCCGAGCGCGCTCGCTGTTGCAGGTCGTCGCGACGCTGCCGGCGTCGACGCGCAGCCGCGCTGCAGGGCGCGCGCGGTCTCGAGGATCCGCGATGTCGAGGGTCTGCGAACCGACGTCGCCCACGTAGAGCAGCTGGCCGCCGAAGTC
>JAYYEE010000406.1:0-3054 GCA_036160175.1 Planctomycetota bacterium | reverse complement strand
GATGCAGACGGAGATCAAGAAGCGGTCAGGCCTCACACCACCGCGCTCCGTCATGTACGTCTACGAAGCGAGCAAGGACGGCAAGGTGGTCGGCCACGCGTACTTTGATCGCCCTCGCGTCCGCTCCAAGAAGGAGCTGATCATGGTGGCGGTCGACAAGGACGCGCGCGCGTCACGGATCGAGGTGGTGGCGTTCGAGGAGCCGGTTGACTACATGCCGCGCGGTATTTGGTATGAGCAGTTCAAGAAGCGCGCCCTGAACAACGACCTGAGCGTCAAGACCGGGGTGATCAAGCCTGTCGCTGGGTGCACCCTCACCGTGCACGCTACAGTGGACACGGTGCGGCGCTTGCTGGCCTCGCACCAGCTGATCTATCCAAAGAAGCGCGCGGTCCCGGTTCGTCCCTCTACGGGCAGGCCGTCCACCGGGCCCTCGCCGGCGCGCCCGCCTTCCAGGGCCGGCGCCGACGACTCCCAGGGGCTCCGTTGAGGCGCGGCGACAAGCGCGCGATCTACGCCACCGCCGGGCTCGCAACGATCACCGGGCTCGGCTACGGCTACCTGCTCTACTTCGGCGAGGTCGAGGACGAGTTCGGCCCCGCCGCGCACCCTTGGACCGCGTCGCTGCAGGCGGCCCATGTGCTTACGGTGCCGCTGTTCGTGTTCGCGCTCGGCCTCATCTGGCGGACCCACATCCTGCAGAAGTTGGTCTCGGGCGCGCTGCCGCGCCGCCGGACAGGGATCGCGCTGCTCTCGCAGGCGCTGTTGATGATCGCGAGCGGCTACTGCCTGCAGGTCTGCGTCGACGTCTGGTGGCGCGACGCGTGGATCTGGACCCACGTCGCGACGTCGCTGGCGTTCTGCGCGCTGTTCGTCGCGCACCTCCTCGCGCGAGCGCCACACCCTGCGGCCTGAGCCGGAGCTACGCCAGCTCGTCGGCGCCGCCGTCGTACATCTCGGCGATCTCTTCCGCGGCTGACTGCAGGTCTTCCGGCGTCTTGACCGGCAAGAAGCGGCTCCGGCGGCCGCTGCGGCGCACCTGCAGGAAGTTGGTCGCGAGGTGCGCGGTCATCTCGCCGATGAGGTGCTCGATCTGCACCGCGGTCTCGCCCTCGACCTGTTTCTCGACGTAGTACCAGCCCAGGTCGAAGTCTCGATCGAGCGCGTCCGCCGAGAAGGTGAAGGTGTTGGTGTTGAACACGTCGACGACGTCGGCGTCGAACCCGTCGGGGTAGCGCAGCTGCTCGATCAGCTGGGTGCGCCCGAGGTATTGATAGGGCGAGCCGCCGACGTCTTCGGGCCACTTCGGCGCTACCTCGACGGTCATCTCACAGGCGCTCTGGATGTGGTGGCCGAGCACGACCGGGTCGATGCGCGCGCCGAGGTTGTCGACGTTGCGGACCAGGAGGTAGCGACCACCTCGATCCAGGAATCGCTGCAGCGCGCCGCTGGCCCGGAAGGCCGCCGCGAAGTCGCCGTGCCCTGGGCCGTAGGGCGATGCCTCGCCGTTGTCGAGCGCGAGGAGCTGCCCCTTCTTGGTCATCCGCACGCCGACGAACTGGTTGAAGTGCTCGACCGCCGCGGGGTCGAGCCCGAAGTGGTCGTGCGCGGCGAAGTGAGCCCGGGTCGCCTCGTCGGTCGCGAAGCTGTTCATACAGAACAGCGAGATCTCGCCGGCGCTCGCCTCGCGGTGTTGCGCGATGTCCTCTGCGCCGAGCGCGAGGAAGGTCCGCGTCGCGGACAGCACCGGCACGACGCCCTTGACGACGCCGCCGAACCGCGTCGCCATGCCGCCGTTGAGCATGACGACGCCGAGTTGGCCGCTGCGGATGGCGTCCATGCCGAGTGCTTCGAGCTCGCGGTAGGCCTTGCTCGCGCTGCTCGGCTGGGTGTGCACGGTGCCCGGAGGCGGCGCCAGCAGGTCACCGCTGACCGCGTTGGTCGTCTTGCTGAGGCGGCCGTCGGAGACGTCGCGCTGCCAGCGTCGCTGCAGCTCCTCGTCGAAGCCGTAGCGCAGCAGGTCGTCCCGTTGTTGGTCGCTGAGTTGGTCCAAGCTCGGCTGAACCTACCAACCCAGCCGTTCCGTGGCGAGCCCGTCTCGGCTACACCATGGCGATGGTCACCACTGCGGACGGCGAGCTCGCGAGCGAACCGGCGCCCGAGGCGCTGTCGCCGGACGCGCCGGTGACCGCGATCGCCGGCGTCGGGCCTGCGACGGCGCGGCGCTTGGAAGCTGCCGGGATCGCGCGCGTGTTCGACCTCGCGTGCTTCTTCCCGCGCCGCTACCGGGCGCTGCGGGAGCTCGCGGGGCCCGACGCCGCGCACGTCGGTGAGCTGGTCCGGATCCCGGGCGTCGTCCACAAGGCGTCGTTGGCGTGGCTGCCCGGGCGGCGCGCCATGGTCACGATCACGTTCGCGTGCGACGACGGGAGCACGTTCGCGGCGCAGTTCTTCAATCAGCCCTGGATGAAGAAGAACTACCCGGTCGGCCAGCGTCGGGTGGTCGAGGGCACGCTGCAGGCCAAGGGTAAGCGCTTCGTGGTGCAGCAGCCCAAGGTCCTCCCAGTCAGCGCGGGCCCAGCTGGGGAGGTGCAGCTCCGCTACCCCGAGGTCGAGGGCGTCAGCGCGAGCAAACTGCAGCATTGGATCGGGCTGGTGCTCGACGGGCTCGACTACGGCGCCGTGACGCTGCCGCCGATGCCGGCCGGCTTCGAAGAGCTGTCGTTGACGGCGGAGCAGCTGTTGCTGGCGATGCATCGTCCGGCGGACGTCGCCGAGCACGAGCACGCGCGCCGCCACTTCGCGGTGCGCGAGGCGCTGGCGCTCTTCGGCGAGGTGGAGGCGGCCCGCAGCGCGCGCGAGCGCCGCAGCGCGCGCGGGTTCCCAGTCGATCCGGAGGTCTCCGAGCGGATCTTGTCGCGGATCCCCTTCGCGTTGACCAACGACCAGCGGGCGGCGGCCGAGGTGCTCTGGCAGCGGCTCGCCGGGCCGGGCGCGATGGGCGCGCTGCTGCAGGGGGACGTCGGGACGGGCAAGACCGCGGTCGCTGTCGCG
>JAYYEE010000405.1:0-5648 GCA_036160175.1 Planctomycetota bacterium | reverse complement strand
CGCGCGTAGGCGACCTCGCCGCAGAGAACCAGCAGCTGCGGGCGCAGCTGAACTCCAGCGAGGCTGCCCGCGCCGACCTGGTCGCGCAGGCCGAGCACCTCATCCACGAGCTCGGTCAGTCGCGAGAAGAGCTCCGGAAGCTCCAGGGCTAGCCGATCCCGCGCTCGAGGCGCCGCCCGAGCCAGCGGTAGAACGCGCCCGTAAGCCCCTTCGGGGCCGCCCCGGCCTTCGCGCCCAGATATTGCCCCCAGCACTGCCACTTGCAGTATGCGCGCGTCCAGTTGAGCGCTGCCTGCTCTTCCTCCGGCGGCAGGCCGAGGCTCTTGACGTAGTCGCAGTGCTCCTTGGTCGAATGCTCCAGCGCACCCTTGAGCGCCTCACGAGTCGGGATGCCGACGAGACCGAAGAGCCCGCGGAGGTTGCGGTGATCACAGAAGGTGCGCTTGCCTTCGCTCCAAGCCGAGCGGTCGTGGCTGTGCACGACGCACGCAGCGCCTTGATGCGCGATCGCGAGCCCCGCCTCGATGCAGCGCTTGCCGAAGTAAACGTCCTCGCCGAAGCGCCGCGGGCCGAGCGGGAAGCGCTCCCACGCGCTCCTGCGGACCGCCGACGCGACGTTGTCGAAGGCGCTGTGCATCAGCCGATCGAATGGCTTGAGGTCGGCGAGCGTCTGCCCCGCCGCGAGCTGTCGCTTGCTCAGCGTCTCTCCGCGCCCGGGCCAGCCGCGGATCCGCCGGTCGAGCACGGGCTGGCACTTCGGCCGTGGAATCTGGCGACACCAGACTCCGGCGACGTCCGGCGCGTCGAAGCCAGCCACCATCTTGGCCAGCCAATCGTCCCCGACGAGCGTCGCGTCCTGCACCAGCAGCACGACGACGTCGCCCGTCGTCGCCGCGATCCCGCGGTCCCGCGTGCTGCCGTGGTCGAAATCTCGCTGCGGGATCACCTCCACCTGGAACCCCGCGTCCCGCAGCCGCTCCTGGGTCCCGTCGGTGGACCCGCTGTCCACAGCGCAGAGCTCGTCGAAGCGCGTACCCCGGAGGGCCAGGACGGACTCCAGCACTTCGTCCAACAACGGGCCTGCGTTCCAAGTCGGCATGACGAGGGAGGTGCGCATGCATCCGATGTTGCCGGGGCCCGCGCCAAACGGCCAGCGAGAACCGCTGGGCTAATCTCTAGGGGGCTCGTTGCAACCTGTGCGTAAGGCCCGTACTCCTGTCTCATGCCATGACGAGGAAAGCTGGCTGGTTGGGAGCGGCGAAGCGCCGCGTCCGCGAAACTGTCCGGCGAGCCCTCGGCCGATCCAGCATGACCATCTCCGAGAATTACCAAGTCGAAGGTGTCACCTACTTCGCGCTCGTCGGCAGCCAGCGGTGCGGGACGAACTTCTTCCGCGAGCTGATGAACACCAACCTGCAGACGGTGGTGCACGGCGAGATCCTGATGCCGTTCCCGCTGCCGAACTGCTGGCACAACTATGTTCGCACGATGGTCAACCGCGCGATGCCGCCGGTCTATGCCAACGACTGCGTCGAGCTCGTCGACGACTACCTCGTCTTCCTCCGCGAAGACGTCAAGCGCGGCTACCCCGGCAAGCTCGGCGAGCTCCGCGCCGTCGGACTCGACATCAAGTACAACCAGCTGCGCTTCATCGCGCCGCTGATCCGCGACCTCGAGCAGAAGCCGTTCTTGATCGACTACTTCTGGCGCCGAAACCTGCCGAGCGTGCACATGATCCGGCGCAACACGCTCCACCAAGCGCTTTCGCTGGACATCGCCAAGGCGCGCAACGTCTACCACAACTACGGCGGCAAGACGTTCGACGGCAAGGTTCGGCTCGACCCCGAGTCCCTGCTCGGGCACGCGCGATGGGTCGCGAACGAGGTCGAGGCGTTCCGCAAGCTCGCGTCGGGCCTCAACTACCTCGAGGTCTTCTACGAGGACATCGCCGCAGACTGCGCGAACGTCGACGCTGACGGCCGGATCCAAGGCGCCGCGGCGCTGCCGCGCGTCGCGGACTTCCTCGGGGTCCCAGCGGAGTTCCACGCGCCGGCGACGATCTCCAAGGTGATCAACCGACCCTACTCAGAGATCATCGAGAACTTCGACGAGGTCATGAGCGCCCTGAAGAAGTCCGAATTCAAAAAGCTCGCGGACACCGTGTAGCAGCGAAGCAACCATGACCGCGCCGGGGAACGAAGACACGAACGAGGTCACGTTGGGCGCCGACATTGAACAGGCGCTGGCAGCGGCGAAGTCCGCTGGGAAGGCCCGCTTCGTCTTCACCCCGGATAACTGGTTCGAGTTCGAAGACGCAGCGACGGCGTGCGCGCGCCACGGCGTCTCCCTGGAGCTCGCGCTCGTCGACGATGACGGCGCGACCCCCATCGCGGACCTAGGCCTAGCGCAGCTGCAGCTCCTGCGCGACGGGGTCGGCCACGCTTGGCCGCGCTTCGAGCCCGGCGCGCAGCCCGCCTCGCTCCGCCCCGAGGCCTACGACGAGCTCCGCGCCGCGCTGCGGACCCTGCTTCGTCAGCGCGCACAGTCCGGCAGCGACGCCCCCGCGAAGCTGCGGTTACCGCCGCCCAGCGCCAGCTGGAACACCGATGCGGACCGCCGCGTCGCGTGGTGGGAACAGCTGTTCGGGCGCAGCCACCTGCCGCTCGTAGGACATTGGCTCGTCGAGCTCCTACCCGCCAACCTGGAGCTGCTGGGCAGCCGAGAGGGCGCGTGGCTCCGGGCGCTGGTCCACCGCGTCGCGTTCGAGCAGCACCTCCCCGAGTTGCTCGCGTGGCTCCGTGAGAGCTACGCGCCGTTGCCCCAGCGGCGCGCGCTCGTCGAGCAAGACCAGCAGTTCGCCGACGGCTTCGACCTCGAGCGCTTCGGCGGCCCGTGGAGCGACCAGCTGGGCCTCACGAACACGTCCGCGCGCGTCGCGCCCTTCGAGATTGGGGAGCCCAGCGCACCGACCGACCAAGCACCGAACGTCACGGTCGTGATCCCCGCCTACCGGCACGAGGAGTACGTCACGGACAGCATCCGCAGCGTGCTGGCCCAAGGCCACCGGGAGCTCGCGGTGCTCGTCGCAGACGACCGCTCGCCCGACGAGACCCTCTCTCGCGCGCGCGCGATCGAAGACCCGCGCGTGCGTATCCGCGTCAACGAACGCAACCTCGGCCTCGGCAACTCCGTGCTGAGCGCGCTCGAAGACGTCGACACTCCCTACGTCGCCCTGCTCAACTCCGATGACCTGCTCCACCCCGACCACCTCGCCAGCTGCGTCGAGGTGTTGGAGAGAGACGTATCCGCCCAGCTCGTCACCACCGGCATCTCGTTGATCGACGGGGCAGGCGGCGGGGTCGACGCAGACAACGCCAGCCTCGTCCTCGACGGCAAGAAGATCTACGACTGGGTGGGCTGGTACGAGCAGGCGCGCCCGGGCGGCGAGCTGTCGCCCGACGAGCTGTTCCCAGCCCTGCTCGAGCGCAACTTCCTGGTCACCAGCAGCAACTTGGTGGTCCGCACGGCCTGGCTCAAGGCCCAAGCAGCGGCGTTGCGCAGCCTCAAGTACTGCCTGGATTGGCAGCTGTTCTTGCAAGCCGCGCTAGAGGGCGGCCTGCGACACCTGTCCACGCCGTTAGTCGCCTACCGCCTGCACGCGACAAACACCGTCTGGTTCCGCGAAGGCCGCCGATGGGCCTACTACCTCGAGGTCAACCGCGTCGCCGCAGAGGCGATCCAGCGCTACCTCGCAGACGGTCCGGCCAGCGCGCGAGATCGCTTCCGCACCGTGATCGAAGCGGCCGCCGAGCGCCTCACACGCAACAGCGAGATCGACGGCCTCGCGCTGTTCCTGAACGCCGTGCTCGACCGCTGCGAGCTCGACGCCGCCGCCGCCGACGACGACGCCGTCCAGCGCTTCATCCAGGCATTGAACGAGCACTCCGAAGGCGTCGCGACGCAGCAACAGCCCGCAGCGCTGCAAGCACCGACCGCCGACGACACGCTCGGCGCCCTGGCGCGCGAGGAGCTCAAGATCGAGCGAGTGGAGCGCATCTCGCTGGAGCGTCAGGTCGAGGACCTGGAGGCGCGCATCGAGGAGTCGACCCGCGCCCGCGAGCAGCTCGAAGAGGCCAAGCGCACGCTCTATCAAGACCAGCGGGACCGCATCGCCCGCGCCAGCGAGCAAGAGCAGCGGATCGCAGAACTTTACGACGACCAGCAAAGCCGCATCGAAGCTGCCAAGCTGCAAGAGCAGCGGCTGCGCGACGCCTATGGTCAGGCCGGAGACCAACGCAAGCAGCGCGAGCAGGCAGAGGACCAACTCCGCGGCGCGCATGAAAAGGTCCAAGAGGTCCGCGCCAAGAAGGAGGCCGCCGAGTCCCAGCTCGGCGCCGCGCGGCACGAGCTCGAGGCCGCCAAGCGCCAGCTCGCGCAAGCGGAGTCCCGATACCAAGGGCTGCAGCGATCCAAGGACGACGTGCAAGGCCGCCTCGATGCGCGCAAGCAGGAGCTGAGCCGCGCCATTCAGGCCCTGCGCGAGGCCGAGCAAACGCTCGCGCATTCCGAGGCGGCGCTGGCCCAGGAAACGGCTCATGTCCACGCCCTCGAAGAGGCGAAAAGTCTTATGTCCAAGCAGGTTCGCGAACTCCAGCAGGAGATTGCGCGGCTGCTTCAGACCCCCGAGTTCCGGCTCGGCAACTTCCTGTGGAACAAGCTCCCGCTAGGACGCATATCTCGCATGGCTAAGAAGTGGTACCAGCGGCTCTTCAACGCGAAGGAGCGCGCCAAGATCAAGCATAAGAGCAGCAAGCAGCGCGAAGGCGCCGCGGTGGTCGCCGCCTGCTGGCAGTGGCCGATCTACTCCCACACGTTCGTTTATCAGGAGATGGTCTCGCTGCGGCAGACCGGCTTGGACGTGCAGCTGTTTCACTGGGACCTCGGCGGCACCGACCAGCTGCACGCGGCGTTCCAATATCTCTACGACAATCGAACGCAGCTGCAGCCCGAATGGGAGACGCACAAGAAAGACAAGGAGCACTTCGAGCGGACGCGCCCGGGGCGGCTGCGCGCCTTCCTCGAGCGCATCTCGCCGCTCTGCGGCAAGAGCGTCGAGGAACTCGAGAAGGCGCCGATCGTGATGCAGGCCTGCACGTTCGCGCGCATGGCCGAGCTGGCGAACGCCCGCTACCTGCACAGCTACTTCTTCTACGACCAGTCCTTCATGGCCATGCTCGCGGCGTGGCTGCTTGAGCTCCCGCGCGGCGTCTCCTGCTACGCGGACCACATGATGGACGACTACGAGTTCAAGTTCGTGCCGCTGCACATTGAGCTCGCCGACGTCATCGTCGCGACCAGCGCCCGCATCAAGCAGGAGCTCTCGGAGCTCTCGGGCGGCAGGTTCGACGACAAGATCGTCGTCAAGCCGAACGGCGTCGACGGCGAGCGCTTCCCGCCGCGCGCGCGGCCGCTCCGTCGTGCCGACGAGCCGTTCGAGGTGCTCTCGGTCTCGCGCATCGAGCCCAAGAAGGGCCTGACGCACCTCGTCGAGGCGATGGCCGAGCTGAAGAAGCGCGGCCACACCGTCATCGCGCACATCATCGGAAGCAAGGACCCCAACAGCGCCGGCAGCGTCGAATACGCAGAGA
>JAYYEE010000404.1:0-11524 GCA_036160175.1 Planctomycetota bacterium | reverse complement strand
GCGGTACGCCCTCGCCGAACCACGCCCCGCGGAACGTCCACTGCACCGCGACCACCGCGACCGCGGCCATCAAGACCTCCTCGACCCAGAGGAAGTCCGCGCGCTGGCGGATTCGCTGCTGGCTCACCGCGAACGGCTTCGGCGCGGCGACCCCGATGGAGAGCGCGTTGGTCGGGCAGACCGAGACGCAATCGAGGCACTTCATGCAGCCCGGGTCGACGATCTGCTTGTGCTTGGCGACCTCCTCGTGGACCCGCACGTTCGACGTGCAGACGTTCGTGCAATGGCCGCACGCGTCGCAGTCGTCGTTGACCTTCACGCGCACGGGCGACACCCGGTCGGCCAGCGTGAAGAACGCGCCGTACGGGCACCCGTAGGTGCAGAAGCCCTTGGCGCCCAGCCACCAGACGATCAGGAACCCCACCACCAGGAACGTCCCCACCGCCATGACCGGACCAGGGAACGTCGCCCACAGCTGCTCGCTGGTCAGCTCCCAGTGCCACTCGTCGGGCATCGGCTTGGCGACCGGGTCGAGCCAGTGGTGCACATGCGGCCAGACGAACATGTGGAAGGCGACCACCCACGGAGCGAGCACCAGCAGCCGCGAACGCAGCGGACGCGGCTTGAGCCGCATCTTCGTCAGCAGCCAGCCGCAGAGGTCCTGCAGCGCGACCACGTGGCACGCCCATCCGCAGAACCAGCGGCCGAAGATCACGGTCGAGGCGATCAGCCCGGCGAAGAGCAGGAAGCCCGCGTTGATCTTCCCGAGCTCGAAGGTCTGCATCGACTCCGAAGGCTCCATCGGGGACAGCGACTCCCCGGTGGCCAGCCAGTGCCAGATGTGGACGCCGATGGCCACGTGCACGGCGATCAAGACCCACGCACGGAGCCGCGACACGCGCGACGGGCGCGGGCCGCCGCCCTTGGGTCGGTGGCGATCCAGCCGCGGCAGCGCAGCCAGCTGGTCGAGGGTCGGTGGCCGGGTCGCGGTCATCGGGCGGCCAGCATACCGCACGAGCAGGGGTCCGTGCGTTTGCATTCGCGCCGCCCCCGCGCGATCGTCTTCGGCCTAGAACGATGAGTGATCCCGCCGCGAACGATCTCGACGACTCCCCGACGGACTTCATCCGCGAGCGCATCCAGCAGGACCTCGCGGACGGCAAGGTCCAGCAGGTCGTCACGCGCTTCCCCCCGGAGCCAAACGGCTACCTGCATATTGGCCACGCCAAGGCCATCACGCTGAGCTTCTCGGTCGCGCAAGAGTTCAGCGGGCGCTGCAACCTCCGCATGGACGACACCAACCCGGAGAAAGAGGCGCAGGAGTATGTCGACGCGATCCGAGAAGACGTCCGCTGGCTCGGCTTTGACTGGGACGCCATGGTCTACGCCTCCGACCACTTCCCCCAGCTGTTCGCGTGGGCCGAGCAGCTGATCGAGCAAGGCCTCGCCTACGTCGACGACCAGAGCGCAGAAGAGATCGCCGCGCGCCGCGGCACCGTGCGTGAACCTGGCCAGGACAGCCCCTTCAGGACGCGCAGCGCCGAGGAGAACCTGGACCTGTTCCGCCGCATGAAGTCTGGCGAATTCGAAGACGGCAGCAAGGTCCTGCGCGCCAAGATCGACATGGCGCACGACAACCTGAACATGCGCGACCCCGTCATGTATCGGGTGCGCAAGCTCCACCACCAGCGTACCGGCGACGAGTGGTGCATCTACCCCATGTATGACTGGGCGCACGGACAATCAGACTCCATCGAGGGGATCACCCACTCGCTGTGCACGCTCGAGTTCGAGGCGCACCGCCCCCTCTACGACTGGTTCTGCCAGAGCCTGGGCATCCATCACCCCCAGCAGATCGAGTTCGCGAGGCTCAACGTCGAATACATGCTGACCAGCAAGCGCAAGCTGCTGCGGCTCGTGGACGAGGGACACGTCGACGGCTGGGATGACCCGCGCATGCCGACCATCCGCGGGCTGCGGCGCCGTGGGGTCCCAGCGCCAGCGCTGGTCGCGTTCTGCAAGCACGTCGGCGTCGCCAAGGTCAACGGCACGCACGAGATGCAGCTGCTCGACTACCACACGCGCGACTGGCTGAACCGCAACGCAACCCGGCGCAGCGCCGTGCTCGACCCCATCAAGCTGGTCATCGAGAACTGGCCCGAGGGCCACGTCGAGTGGCGCGAGGTCGAGAACAACCCCGAGGCCGAGGGATCGGGCACGCGCCCGGTACCCATGACCGGAGAGGTCTACATCCAACGGGACGACTTCATGATCGACCCGCCGAAGAAGTTCTTCCGGCTAGGACCAGACCGCGAGGTCCGCTTGCGCTTCAGCTACGTGGTCCGATGCACCAGCTACGAGACGGACGCGGACGGCAACGTGACCGTCGTGCGCGGCACCTACGACCCCGGCACGAAGAACGGCAAGCAGCCCGAAGGCCGCAAGGTGAAGGGCGTCATCCACTGGGTCTCGTCCGAGCACGCCGTGCCGGCCGACGTGCACCTCTATGAGCCGCTGTTCACGGACCCCGATCCGGCCAAGGCCGACGGGGACGACTTCGTCGCGCTGCTCCGCGAAGGCAGCAAGACCACCACGCGCGCCATGTGCGAACAGGCGCTCGGCGACGCGACGGGCGGAGAGTCCTTCCAGTTCGTGCGCCTCGGCTACTTCCACTGCGACCCGAAGACTTCGGCGCCGGGCGCGCCGGTGTTCCACCGCACGGTCACCCTGAAGGACGCCTGGAAGAAGGCGCAGCAGCAGTGACGCGTCGCGCGCGAGCGCGCGCGCACAGAAAAGGCCGCCGGGCGAGACCGGCTCGGAGAGGACGGCCCGACTAGAACGGGATGTCGCCGTAGTCGACTTCGCCGCCGGCCTCTTGCGCCTGCTGGCGCCCGCCGCCGCGGCGCTCGCCGCCGCCGCCGCCGCCGCCTTCGCGGTTGCCGCCGCCCATGAACTGGAAGTTCTCGACGATGACCTCCAGCTTGCTGCGCTTGCCCCCTTCCTGGCTCTCCCAGGTCGAGAACTCAAGGCGGCCTTCGACGAACAGCGGGCTGCCCTTGCTGACGTATTGGTTGAGGAGCTCGGCGCTCTTGCCGAACGCGGTCATGTCGACGAAGCACGTCGACTCGCGTTGCTCACCGTCCTTAGACGAGGTGCGGCGGTTGATCGCCATCCCGAACTTTGCGATCGCCATCCCGCCCTGCGTGTGGCGGAGTTCGATGTCGCGGGTCAGGTTGCCCATCAGGATGACTTTGTTGAAGTTGGCCACGAGGTGTTGATCTCCGTCGTTTCTGACTGTCTCTGGGGAGCCCTCCGCGCCAGCGCGGAACGGCTGTTTCCGCCATCCTATCGCGCCGACAGGCGAGGTTCCATCGCGCTCCTCAGCCATACCGAAGCCCCTCGCAGCCCGTGACATCTGGCGGCCGGGCCGCCGCCCGGCTACGCTCCGAGGCGTGACACAACCCACCCCGCAGTCCGAGCGCCGCCGCGCCCCGCGCGCCGCCGCCTCGTTCCCTGTGAGCCTGTCTTCCGACTCGGTCGCGGAGCCAGCGCTGCTGCGCGACATCTCCGAGATCGGCATGGCGTGCGACGCGCCAGCGCCCATCGACGAGATGACCATGGTCGGCCTCACCTTCTCGCTTCCCGGCCAAACCGAGAAGCACGACGTGACCGGCGCCGTGGTCCGCTGCGAGCGCGTCGCCGACCGCGACGGCAAGCCGCAGTGGGACATCGCTATCTACTTCACCGAGATCAAGCCGAGCACCAAGGCCTGCCTCAAGGGCTACGTCAGCCGCGGCAAGATCGTCTGACCTGCCTGCGCGCGGCGCTCGCCGCGCCCTAGCTGTCCGCGCGCTGCGCCAAGAGGAAACGCGGCTTCCCCGAGGCGTCGCCGCGGAGCTCGACCGAGCCCATCGCGGCGGTCGTCGCGAGCACCTCGCGCGACGGCTCTGCTGCCCCCAGCCCGGTCTCGGCGATAAACCAACCGCCGGGCTTTAGGTGCGCGGCAAGCCCCGCCGCGATCTCTCGGTAGCACGAGGCGGGGTCCCCCGGCGCAGAGAACAGCGCCAGCGGCGGCTCGAACCGCTTCACGTCATCGGCGAGCCCCTCAGCGGAGCTCGGGTCGATGTAGGGAGGATTGCTGACGACGAGGTCGAAGGTGCGGCCCGGCTCGACGGCGTCCCACCAGGAGCCGTGCGCGAACGCGACGCGCTCACCCACGTCGTTGCCCGCGGCGTTGCTCCGCGCGATCGCCAGCGCGTTCTGGCTGCAGTCTACGGCGAGCACCTGCGCGCCGGGCCGCTCGCTCGCGATCGCGATGGCGATCGCGCCGCTGCCGGTTCCCAGGTCGAGCACGTCCACGCCCTCGCGCTCACCGAGCAGCTGCAACGCGACGTCGACGAGCTCCTCGGTCTCCGGACGCGGAATCAACACCGCCGGCCCCACCTCCAGCTCAAGGTCACGGAAGCCCCAGCTCCCAATCAGGTGCGCTACGGGCTCGCCTTCCCCGCGCCGGACCAAGAGCGCGCGCATGGCCGCCCGCTCCTGCTCGTCGAGCGGGCGATCGTGATCCAGGTAAAGCTGCAGCCGGTCCACGCCGAGCACGCTGCCGAGCAGGAGCTCGCTTGAGCGCTTGGGCGCGTCAACGCCGCGCTTCTCGAGCCAGCCCTCGGACGCGCGCAACACGGTCATGACCGTGTGCTGCACGTCACCGGCAGGGCGAGGCTCGCTCACTTGCGCTTGCGCTCGGACGCCTTCATCCGCTTCTCTTGGGCTGCCTTCTTGTTCTGCTTCGCGCCGCCGACGATGCCCATGATCAAGCCGAACTCAGCGATCAGCGAGCCGATCAAGATCAGCAGGTTGCCCGGCCCATACAGCCGCCAGAACCCGCCGCAACGAGCCGCGGCCTCGGCGTTCTGACGGAACGAGGAGCCCATGTCGCCGAACATTTCCCCGAGCGACATCGACGCGACGAACTTCGGCGCCTCGCCGACCTCGACATAGTTGGACTGGACCCAACCGCTCTGCGTCGCCAGCTCAAGCGCGGCCTCCGCGTTAAAGCCGACGGTGTACCAGATCGAACCGATCAGCGGGATCGAAGCGGCCAGCACCCACTTGACGCCCATGGCGCGGTTGTTGGCGATCGAGCCCCACCAAGACCAGATCAAGGCGATGCCGATCAGCGTGTAGAAGCCGCCCGAGATGGTCTGGAACCCGGAGACGGCCACGTTGGCCGTGGTCGGCATCATGCACCCGACGACGATCATGACGCCCGCGAACAGGAAGCGGTACATCGAGGCGTCGGTGCAGTACATGCTGAACGCTGGCGCAGCGAGGCCGGCGCGCTGGGCCGCCATTGGGTCTTGCGTCGCGGGCGCGGCAGGAGCGGCGCCAGCGATCGGCTCGAGGGGTTCGAGGGACGCGAGATCGTTATCGGTCATCAGTTATGGCTCCGGAGAGGACGGTCTGAGAGGGGATGCTCGACGGATCGTGAAGGAAGCTGGCCCGCCAGTCACGCAAGAATCCTCTTGGCACGCATCATTGCGGGCTCGGGTTCAGAACAATCCGCAGAAGCCGCGGTCCGCGCGCCTCAGAGGGCCGCGATGCGCTGCTCGCGCAGGTTCAGCTGGAGCGCGCCGATGATCGGCTCGAGCTTGCCCTCCATCACCTGGGCCAGCGCGAAGTTCTTCCCCAACCGGTGGTCGGTCAGGCGGTCTTGCGGGAAGTTGTAGGTCCGCACGCGGTCGCTGCGGTCCCCCGTGCCGACCTGCTCCTTGCGCTCCGCGGCCCGCTCGGCCGCGACGCGGCGCTGCTCGGCCTCATAGATCCGGCTCCGCAGCAACGTCATCGCCTTGCTGCGGTTCTTGATCTGGCTTCGCTCGTCCTGGCATGCCACCACCGTGCCCGTGGGAAGGTGCGTGATCCGCACGGCCGAGTCGGTCTTGTTGACGTGCTGGCCGCCGGCGCCAGACGCGCGGTAGGTGTCGATGCGGAGGTCCCCCGCGTCGATATGCACGTCGACCTCCTCAACTTCGGGCAGCACCGCGACGGTCGCCGCCGAGGTGTGCACGCGCCCCTTCGCCTCGGTCTCGGGGACCCGCTGCACGCGGTGCCCGCCGGACTCGAACTGCATGGCGTGGAACACGTTCTTGCCCTTGATGCCGATCGTGGCCTCCTTGAAGCCGCCGGTCTCCGTGGGGACCGAGTTCATCGGCTCGATCGTCCACCCCATTCGTGAGCCGTAGCGCTGATACAGCGTCAGGAGGTCGCGCACGAACAGCGCGGCCTCGTCGCCGCCGGTCCCCGCGCGGATCTCGACGATGCAGTTGCGGCGGTCGTCGCCGACCTCTGCGAGCATGAGGTCCAGCAGCTGCGCCGACTCGCTGGTCAGCTGCTCCTCCAGCTCAGGGATCTCCATGCGCGCCAGCTCTGCGAGCTCCTTGTCCTCCCCGCCCACGAGCGCGCGGTTGTCCTCGAGCTCCTGCGCCTTCTTTTGGTAGTCCTGGTAGCGCTGGACGACCGGCGTCGCCTCACCCAACTCACGGTGGATCGCAGAGAGCTGCTCCGGCTTGTCCGCGAACTCAGGCGACGATGACTGAGCCATCAGCTCGTTGGCGCGCGCGACCATTCGGTCCAAGCGCGCGCGCACTTTGGGGTGCAACCCGGTCATCTGTGCGACTCCTTCACGTCAGCGGAACGGACGGGGTCCGCGCGATGACTGGGGTCGCAAGGGCGAGCAGCCTCGTCACGAGCGGACGAGGGCCCAGCTAGTCCTTCTTCGCTTCCTCGGCCGGAGCGCTCTTACGCGCGTAGCGCTTGCGGAACTTGTCGACCCGGCCCGCGGTGTCGACGAACTTTTGCGCGCCCGTGTAGAAGGGGTGGCACTCCGCGCAAATGTCCGTGCGGATCTCCGGCTTGACGGACTTGGTAGTGAAGGTGGCGCCGCACGCGCAGCTCACCTTGCACTCGACGTAGGTGGGGTGGATTTCAGCTTTCATGTCGCACCGTCCGCGCCGACTCGGCGCAGTAGGAGGGCGAAACAGCGTAGGGCCAGGGCCGAGCAGGTCAACACCTACGCTGGCTCAGGGGCCCCGCCCGCCGATCTGCCCAGCGTCCCTGGCCTGCCTCCTAGGGCAGCCAGGCCAGCAGACGCGCCAGATCGGGCTCAGGCAGCGCGAACCCGACCGCGCGGATCCTGCCTGCCGGGACAGGCCGCCGCGGGAACCAGCGGACCAGCAGGCCCCCGAGCGCCCCGCGCGCCTCGGGAGACAGTTCGCCCAAGCGCCGCCCCGGCAAGACCACCCCCGCCCCGTCGCCGCTGCGGCTGCCGCGGCGCGCCTGGTCCGGGCTCGCGGCGAGCGGGCGCGACCGACGCAGCGCCAACGAGCCGTCGGGCAGGACCTCGATGACCGGCGCGACGTCCGCAGGCAGCGCGTCCAAGCGCCCGCTCACCGCCAGGGTGCCGACGAGCGGTCGGAGCTCAAACCCAACCGCAGCCGCGTGACCAGGCCTCGGCATCTCGAAGCTCGTCGCGATCCTGCCTCCAACGTCCACCGGCCCGGCCGACTTCGCGCGCCTCGTGCGCTTGGGCCGGTCGTCGAACGCCTGCACCGCGAACGCCAGCCCGACGACGCCGGCGACGCCGACGAGCAGCGCGGCAACGAGGCGCGCCAAGAGTTCGCGCGTGCTGCTCACCCGTCGTGGACCTCCGCGGACCGCCGGAGCAGGCGACGGACCGCCGCGACGTGGAGCCCCACGACGCTGTCGTAGGGACCAGCAGCGAGTTCCAGGAAGCCCTGGGCGTCATCCTGAATGCCGTAAGCGCCAGCCTTGCCGCGCCACTGGCCGGAGTCCAGATACGACGCGAGCAGCTCGTCGCCGACCAACTCGCACCGCACCGACGCCGTCACGGTCTCCTCAAACTCACGCCCACCAGCGACGAGGCAGTGGGCCGTATGCACCGCGTGGGTCGACCCAGCGAGACGTCGGAGCATGGTCTCCGCCGCGGCGCGGTCCTTGGCCTTACCGAGCTCACTGCCGTCGAGGTCGACGACCGTATCCACCGCCAAGACCGGAGCGCGCTGCCCGACGGTGGCTGCGCCGCGCGCCTTGCGGCGCGCGCGCTGCTCGCAGAGCGCTCGCGGGTCGCCAACCTCACAGCCGTGCTCGCTCCCGTCGACATACTCCTCGCCAGGCTCGCAGAGCTCAAAGCGCAGTCCTGCCTCGGCGAGCAGCGCCCGCCGGCGGGGAGACTTCGAGGCGAGGTAGAGGTCCAGGTGAGCGACCACGACGGCATCGTCTCGATCCGCGCCACCGCCGCAAGCAAATGCCGCGGCCGAGGTGGCTAGCTGCGCTTCTTGCCCTTAGGGGCGGGCGCGAGACGCGCCAACAAGCAGGCCGGAGACAGCTCGTGCTTCTTGCTCGGCTGGCCACCTTTGCCGTGTGGCCCCACCGAGAGCGGCAGGTGGCCGTATGGCTTGACCACCGCGCGAACCTCGTCGACCCACTTCTTCACCGCGCTGTTCTTAGGGTCGAGCCCCAGGCGCTGCTGGGCGCGGATCGTCGACTTCTCAGAGAAGAAGATCTCTTCGAGCGTCAGCAGATTGGTCAGGAAGGCCTGCACGTGCGGCAACACCGCCGGCACGCGCTGGAAGAACATGTTGCGGTCGCTGATCGAGGCCTCACGCAGGAAGGTGAGGTGGACGCCGTTTTGGTCGTTGTAGATCTGCGCGATCGAGTCACGCACCGCGAGGCAACGGTCGAAGAGGTCTGGGATGCCCAGGTCTAACAGCATCTCTTCGACCTCGAACGCCTCCGTGACGCGGAACTCGTTCCGATCGACGTAGCTGTCTTCGATCCTCCGGCGCACCTCTTGGCCATAACCGCACGAGAGGCCGTGGGAGAACGACAGGTGCAGCAAGGCGTCGATGAAGTCGAGCTGCGGCAACCGAACGACCGGCTCCTTGGGCTTCGCTGGCTTAGATTCGGCGGCTTGGCCCTCGGACGCGGCGGCGTCGCCGCTCGCCGCGGCGGCTTCGGCGCCGACCTCGGGGTCCGGCTCGGGCTCTTCGATGATCGGCTCCGGCACCGGGACATCCTTGAGCACCGCTTTCAGCTGCTTCAACGTCGCCGTCAGGTTGGACGGGGTCGGCTCCAAGGGCGCGCGCGGATCCGGCGGCCCGGCGTCAGCCTTCGCCTTTTTTGCTGCAGCTTTGGTCTTCTTCTTCGTCGCCACGGCGGGCCTGGGGCGTTGGGGACTGTCGATCTGCAAAGCCTCGCGTCACCTGCGAGGCAGGGGTCACCGCCGCTCGCGCCGCGGTCCGACGCCAGCCGATTAGGACTCGGCTTCGGGCGCGTCGCTGCCTTCAGCAGCAGCCGCTTCCGCTTCGGCCTTCGCCTTAGCCTCGTTGTGCTTCGCCAACGCAGCAGCGCGCTCCTCCATCGCCTTCGCCTTGGCGAGCGCGCGCTGGTTCGAGTGGCGGCCCTTCGGCGGCGCGAACGGCTTGGCCTCAGCCTTGCTCTTGCCGCGCTTGCGCTTCTTCGGGGTCGGCAGCTCGACGCCGGAGCGCTCGATCATGGCGGCCACGGTCTCCGAAGGCTTCGCGCCGACTGAGAGCCAGTATTGGACGCGCTCCGTGTTCAGCTTGACCTGCTCGTCCTCGCGGGGGAACAGGGGCAGGTAGTAACCGAGGGACTCAATGATCCGACCGTCGCGGGGGAACCGCGGGTCGGTTGCCACCACGCGGTAAGTCGGGTGGTTCAGGCGTCCAAAGCGTTTCAGACGAAGCGTGACTGCCAAGGGAAAAGGTCTCCGTGCGTCAGGGTGCCGGCGAAAGGGCCGAACAGATAAACAGATCCAGCCCCTGGTTGCCAGCGGTTTTTGCCTGCTCAGGGCGTGTCCTGGGGCCTGCTCGCCCTCAGCGCCGACGCCCGCCCGGGAAGCCGCGCCCCCCGCCGGGGAAGCCCCGCCCCTTGCCGCGGCCCTTGCCGCCCATCCCGGGCACCCCGCCGAGGCCACCTAACCCCCCGAGACCGCCCAGACCGCCCATGCCACCGCCGCCGCCGCCGAGCATCCCTCCCATGCCACCGCCGCCCATCATCCCGCCGAGCCCCCCGCCGGGGCCGCCGCCCATCATCCCGCCGAGCCCGCCCTTGCCGAGCTTCTTCATCATGTCCTGCATGGCCTTGAACTGCTTGAGCAGGCCGTTGACGGCGTCGAGCTGGTTGCCAGACCCCGCGGCGATCCGCCGGCGACGCTGGACGTCGATGAGCGAGGGCTTGCGGCGCTCCTTGGGCGTCATCGACTGGATCATGGCCTCGATCCGCTGGAAGTGCTTGTCGTCCAGGTCGATGTTCTTCAGCGCTGAGCCGACGCCGGGCAACATGCCGAGGACCTTCTTGAGCGGCCCCATCGAGCGGATCATGTTGAGCTGACTCAGGAAGTCCTCGAAGTTGAAGCTGCCCTTCTGCAGCTTCTTGGCCTGCTTCTGCGCCTCACGCTCGTCGATGACCTTCTCGGCCTTCTCGACGAGCCCGACGACGTCGCCCATGCCGAGGATGCGCCCCGCCATCCGGCCAGGATCGAACGCCTCGAAGTCGTCGGGCTTTTCGCCGACGCCTTGGAACAAGATCGGGCGGCCCGTGACCTTGACGATGGACAGCGCCGCGCCCCCGCGCGAATCCCCGTCTGTCTTGGTCAAGATCAAGCCGTGGAGCGGGAGCCGGTCATGGAACTCCTTCGCCGAGTTCACGGCGTCCTGACCGAGCATCGCGTCGTTGACGAGCAGCACCGCGTGCGGCTGCGTCACCGCGTGCACCTGCTGCACCTCCTGCATCAGGTCCTCGTCGACGTGCAGGCGCCCGGCCGTGTCGAGGATGACGACGTCGTGGCCGTGCTTCTGGGCGTATTGGAGGCCTTGCAGGCAGACCTCAGGCGGCGAGAGCTTCTCGGTCGCCGCGAACACGTCGACCCCGAGCTGCTTGCCGAGCGCCTTCAGCTGGTCGACGGCCGCTGGTCGCTGGAGGTCCGCGGCGACGAGCAGCGCGCGCTTCTTCTTCTGCTCGCGCAAGTGCAGCGCCAGCTTCCCGCAGGTCGTCGTCTTACCGCTGCCCTGGAGGCCGCACATCATCAGCACGAGTGGCTTCTTGTCGGCGACCGGGAGCCCGACGGCTTGGCCGCCCAGCAGGTCCGTCAACGCGTCGTGGAAGCACTTGATGAACTGCTGCCCAGGGTCCACCGACTCGATGACCTTCTGGCCTACGACCCTGGCGCGGACGTCGGCGACGAACTCCTTGGCCACCTGAAAGTTGACGTCTGCCTCGAGCAGCGCTTGACGGACCGCGCGGATGCCGTCCTCGACGTTCTTCTCGGTCAGCTTCTTCTGACCGACGATGCTGTTGAAGGCGTTGCCGAATGCGGTCGCGAGCGTGTCGAACATGGGCCGTAACAGGATGTTGGCCGCGAGCGAAGCCGTCAAAGGAAAAGGCGGCACGCGACCGAGGCGCGGGAAGACCGGACGTGGGGCCT
>JAYYEE010000403.1:0-3877 GCA_036160175.1 Planctomycetota bacterium | reverse complement strand
GGTCGCGGCCGGCGTCGCGCCGGCCTGCGCGGCCGTGTTCGCGGCGGCCTCGCTCGCTGCCTTCGTGTCGAGCCTCGTGTCGGCCGTCAACGGGTCGAAGTCCGGCTGGGTGTCGCGACGCTCCTTACCCTTGGTGCCGCGCGTGCGGCGCTTCTTGCTGCGGCCGCCAGAGATGCCTTGGCGCTTGCGCTCAGCCATCATGATGTTGCGATCGCGCTCCCGGCCCTCGCGGCGACGCTTGTCGCTCGACTTCTCGTGGAAAGCGTGCTTCTTAGCGAGACGGAAGATGCCGGCGTAGTTGCACTGGCGCTTGAAGCGACGGAGCGCAGCTTCGAGCGGCTCGTTAGGGCGGACCTGGACGCGAATCATGCGGAGGTTGGGGAGGTGGAGGAAATTAGGCTGACAGTTGCCCGTGTGGCTTCGTGGCGCCGCGGATGCGGCTGGCGTATCTTGGCCAGCCCGTTCCGGTTGGACGGACGAAAGGGCGCAACACCTTAGCGGATCCTCGCCGCATGACAACACGGGGCGGCGCCCAACTTTCGATGAGCAGCGACCGCGAGAGCCGCGACGTGTCTGTAGAGGGCACGATCGAACGCTTCACCTTCCGCAACCCCGACAGCGGATGGGCCGTTTTGCGGCTGGCCGAAGAATCGACGGGCAAAATGGTTACGGCGGTCGGGCCGATGGCCCAGCTGAAGGAGGGGCAGCGGCTTCGGATCCGCGGCGAGGTCGACACCCACCCGAAGTTCGGCGAGCAGGTCAAGGTCGACAGCTTCGAGGCCGTCGCGCCCTCCAGCGTCGCGGGCATCGAGGCGTATCTGTCCTCGGGTCTGGTCAAGGGCGTCGGCCCCGCGACGGCCGCCAAGATCGTCGCGGCGTTCGGCGAGCGCACCCTCGAGGTGGTCGAGGAGGAGCCGGATCAGCTCCGCAAGGTGAAGGGGCTCGGCGCCCGCAAGATCCAGGAGCTCAGCGAGGCGGTCAAAGCCCAGAAGGACCTGCAGAACGTCTTGGTGTTCCTGCGCTCACACGGGCTGGGCGCGGGCCTCGCGGCGCGCGTCCTCAAGCGATACGGCGCGAACGCCTCGGCGCTGATCCAAGCCAACCCCTACCGCCTCGCCGACGACGTGATCGGCGTCGGGTTCCGGATCGCCGACCGCCTAGCAGGCCAGATGGGCATCGAGCCGCTCGCCGGCGAGCGCCTCGACGCCGCGCTGGAGTACGTGCTCGGCCAAGCAGCCCGCGAAGGGCACTGCTACCTGCCGGAGGCCGTGTTGATCCAGCGCACGGCCGAGCTGATCACGTGCGACGAGGACGCCGTCGCCGCGCGCTTGCCAGACCTCGCCAAAACCGGCCGCGTCGCGCGCCAACTGCCGCCGGGGCCCGTCTTGCTGCACGACGACCCCAGCCCGGTGGTCTACCCCGCCGCGCTGGTCGAAGCCGAGGACGGAACGGCGCGCGCGCTCGACGCGTTGGTCATGAGCGAGGCCCCGCCCTTGCCTGTGCACCCGGACTCGGCGGTGAAGTGGTTCACCCAGATCTCCGGGATGGAGCTCGCCGAGCAGCAGCACGACGCGATCCTGCGCGCGCTGCGGGAGCGGGTCTCGGTGATCACCGGCGGCCCTGGCGTCGGCAAGACCACGATCGTGCGCGCGCTGGTGCAGATCCTCGGACAGAAGGACCTGAAGCTCTCCCTCGCCGCGCCGACGGGGCGCGCCGCGAAGCGGCTCGAGGAATCGACCGGTCATCACGCCAGCACCCTGCACCGGCTGCTCGAATACACGCCTGGCGCGGGCCGCTTCGCGCGCGACCCCGACAACCCGCTTGAGGGCGACATGCTGGTGGTCGACGAGGCGTCGATGCTCGACGTGCAGCTCGCCTACTCGCTGCTGCGCGCGGTCCCGCCGACGATGACGCTGGTCTTGGTCGGCGACCAGAACCAGCTGCCGTCCGTCGGCCCGGGGAACGTCTTGGCCGACATCTTGGCGAGCGGTCGCGTCACGTCTACCGCGCTCACGCGGATCTTCCGGCAGCAGAACGACTCCGACATCGTGCGCGTCGCCCACGGCATGCTCACCGGCGAGGTCCCGAGCAGCGGCGACGAGGGCGGCGACTTCTTCTTCGTCGAGGCCGACGACTCCCACCGCGCGCGCACTCTGCTGCGAGAGCTGATCGGCTCGCGCATCCCTAAGCGCTTCGACCTCGACCCGCTCCGCGACGTGCAGGTCCTGTGCCCGATGTATCGCGGCGAGGTCGGCGCAGACGCCCTCAACCGAGACCTCCAAGACCTGCTGAACCCGGGCCAGTTGGAGGTCGAGCGCAGCGGCAAGCGCTACCGCGTCGGCGACAAGGTCATGCAGATCCGCAACGACTACGACCGCGAGGTCTGGAACGGCGACGTCGGGCAGCTGACCTACATCGACACCAACGCGGCGAAGCTCTACGTGCGCTTCCCCGAGCGCGAGCACGAGTATGGCTTCGAAGAGCTCGGCGACCTGATCCCTGCGTACGCCATCTCTGTTCACCGCTCGCAGGGCAGCGAGTATCCGGCGGTCGTCATGCCGGTCTCGACGGACCACTTCTTGATGCTGCGTCGCTCGCTGCTCTATACGGCGATCACGCGCGGCAAGCGGCTCGTCGTGTTGGTCGGGTCCCGGCGCGCGCTCGAGATGGCGACGCGAAACAACGACGACGGTCGGCGCTGGTCCGGCCTGTGCGAACGCCTGCGAGACCTCGTCCGGCACGACGGCGTCGACCCGCTCGCCGGTCGGGAACCCCGAGACGGCACCGTCTAGGCGCCCGAGTCCTCGGCGAAGCGCCCCAGCTAGAGGCCGAGCGCGGCGTGGACCGCCAACGTCGCTGACGAGCGGTTGAGCGTGTAGAAGTGCAGACCTGGCGCCCCCGCCTCGAGCAGCTCGCGGCCCTGGTCGACGGCCCACTGCACCCCCGTCGCGACCACGGCCGCCGGGTCCGCCGCGACGATGCGCAGGCGGCGGTAGAGCTCTTGCGGAATGCGACTGCCGCACATCTTGGTGAAGCGCTCCACCTGGGCGGCGTTGGTGACCGGCATGAGCCCCGGCACGATCGGGATCTGCACGCCGTTGGAGCGCGCGCGGCTCACGAAGGCGCGGTAGTCCGCGTTGTCGAAGAACAGCTGCGAGACCAGGAAGTCGGCGCCCGCGTCGACCTTCTCCACGAGATGCTTGAGGTCTGTCTCTAGGTCCTGGGACTCGACGTGCCCCTCTGGGTAGCACGCTGCGCCGACGCAGAAGTCCATGTTGAGCTCGCGGATGAACGCCACCAGCTCCGTCGCGTAGCGGAAGCCTCCTTCCGTCGCCTGGAACTGGGTCTCGCCCTTCGGCGGGTCCCCGCGGAGCGCCAGGACGTTGCGGATCCCCGACTCATGGAGGCGCTCCAAGGTCTGCCGGATCTCGTCGCGGGTGCTGCCGACGCACGTGAGGTGCGCCATGGTCGTGATGTCGAGCTCCCGCTGGATCCGCGCGACGAGCTCGAGGGTGCGGTCCCGGGTGCTGCCTCCTGCGCCGTAGGTGACGGAGACGAACGACGGCCGACAGGGCCGCAGCGCCTTGACGGTCTCGTAGAGCGCTTCGACGCCCTCTTCGGTCTTGGGCGGGAAGAACTCGAAGGAGATGACCGGGTCGCTGCCGCCGAACAGATCAACGATTCTCATGAGCGGTGGCGAGACTAGGGCGCGTGGGCTACCTGGGAAACCAATCCTGCCCGGAAACGAAAACAGCTCCGTCGTCCAGATGGACAGCGGAGCTGTTGGAAGAATGACCCGGCACTAACCTACTTTCGCACATAGCACTATCATCGGCCCAGGCTGCTTGACTGCCGTGTTCGGAAAGGGAACGGGTAT
>JAYYEE010000402.1:0-4601 GCA_036160175.1 Planctomycetota bacterium | reverse complement strand
ACCAGAGAATCGTCATGAAGGCACGCCGAAACCACCTCACCGCATCCCTCTTGCTGCTGACCGCCGCCTGCGCGAGCACCGCGCAGGCGGGGGCTCCAGAGCGATCCAGCGGCACCGAGCACCAGCTCGAGGCCGAACTCCGGACGTTTCAGACGGCCCAGCGAGTGTTTCGCGCGCAGAACATCGGCCAGCACGAATTCGACTTTGAAGGACACGGGCGCGTGACGGTCCGGGAGATCCTCCTCGAGGGGTTCCCCGGCGGCGCCTACCTCAAGTGCCGCTTCCACTACCAGAACCGCACGCCCAAGCCGGTCGTCCAGAGCTGGGTGAGCCTCGACGTCCTCGACGCCGACGGCCAGATCGTCTCGTCGCAGAGCTGCCACTTGGTCGTGCCGACCCCCCAGCCCATCGCGCGCGGCAGCTACTACGCAGAGGAGCTCCGCACGCCGACCTACCAGGCCCACCTGCAGGAGGGCTGGAGCTGGCGCATCCGGTGTGACGCCGAGCTAGAGCAGCCCGAAGAGCCGCTCGATCCCCCCGTCGAGCGCCGGGCACCCGGCAACCTGCGCGCGCCGGTGATCATCCGCAACCGCGGCCAGAACAACGGCTAGCCGGCGGCGCGGCTACCGGCGCCGGCGCCCGACGCGCTCGATCGCCTTCTTGCCCTGCTCGTTCCAGGCCGGCGACGCGGCGCGCGTCGCGAGCTCTTTGGTCACTGCGTAGAGGCCGTCGATGATCGACGTCATGTGCGGGATGTCGAGCTTGCTGACCTCGTCGCCTGGCTGGTGATAATCCTGGTGGAGGGAGCCGGCGCTCACGGAGTGCGCCACGATACCCTTGCCCACGAACGAGGCGTTGTCGCTCGCCCAGAACAGCTGGTTGCCCATCCGGAAGTCGACGACCTCGACGCCAGCCGGATCGAGGGCCGCTTCGCAGATGGTCGCGAAGTCGCTGTAGCCCGCGCCCGTGAACCAGCACTTCTGCCGCTTGCCCTCCTCAGGGCGGCCGATCATCTCGATGTTCAAGTTGGCGACGACCTTGGCGAGCGGCAGCGGCGGACGGTCACAAAACGCCCTAGAGCCGCGCAGCCCCTGCTCCTCTGCAGCGAAGCAGACGAACAGCACGTTGCGCCGCAGCCGCTCCGCGGCGAGCGCTTCGGCCAGCACCACCACCCCGGTCGTGCCCGTCGCGTTGTCGTCGGCGCCGTTGTAGACGCTGTCCCCGTCCAGCGCGGGGCCGACGCCGACGTGGTCGTAGTGCGCGCTGACGACGACGAACTCATCTTTGCTCGGGCTGTCCGCGGCCGCGGGCAGCAGCGCCATGACGTTCCGCTGCGGCAGCTCGATCTGCTCCGGCGCGCCGACCGCCCAGCTCGCGGTCCACTCCACCTCTTTGTTGCCGCCCGGGTCCGCTGGCAAGATCCCCGCGCGCACCAGCAGCACGGGCCTCGCGGCTTGCCGGCGTCGCGTGACGACCGTGTGGATACCCGCGCTCTTCTCCCAGTATGCGTGGTCCTCAGGCACCTCGATGACGACCGGGCGACGGGCGGAGCGCGCCCGCAACAAGCGCTGCAGCACGGGGTCACCGACCTTCGCGACCGTACAGCTCTCCTCGCCTTGGAGGCCGTCTGACGGCCGCCACTGCCGCACGTCCGCGCCAGCCTTCAGCTCGAAGTCCTCGCTGCGATCGCCGACGCGCCGCGTGAGCGTCAGCTTGACTGCGTCGGAGTCGACCCGAACGCCCGACATGGCGAACTCGTGGAACCAGGAACCCTCGCGTAGCTGCTTGAGCCCCGCTGCCTCGAAGCGCGCGGCCAGCCACTGCGCCGCCTCTTCGATCTCGGCGCTGCCCGTGTCGCGCCCGCCGCGCTCGTCGCTTGCGAGCCAGCTGACCGCCTCACGCACGCGCTCTTCCGTGATGCGATCCCGCTGGGCGCTGAGAGGGACGACGACCAGCACCATCGCTGCCGTCGCATGAAAGAGGATCTGCTTCATCGTGGTTCTTGTGACAGCATCGCGTTCATGGCGCCAGACCGATAGCCGAAGACGTCGAGCGCGACGAAGGTGTAGCCGCACGCTTGCAGGTCGCGGCCCAGCTCCTCCCGCAGTTCGAAGGCGGTCGCGAGCTCGTCGGGCGCGACCTCGACGCGCGCGAGCCGGTCGTGGTGCCGCACGCGGAACTGACGGAGCCCGCGCGCGCGCAGCACCGCCTCGGCGCGCTCGATCTGCCCCAGCGTCTCGCGGTCGATCTGGTCGCCATACGGCACGCGCGAGGACAGGCAGGCGAAGCTCGGCTTCTCTGCGACCGACAGCCCGGCGGCGCGCGCGTAGCGTCGGACGTCGTCCTTGCCGAAGCCCGCGTCAACCAACGGCGCGAGGACGTCGTGCTCTTCAGCCGCGACTTGGCCTGGCCGGTGGTCGCCGAGGTCGTCGACGATCGCGCCGTATACGACCGGCCACCCTTCCGGCGCGATCTCATCGCGCTGCTCTGCGACCCGCACGAAGAGCTCCTTCTTGCAGTGGTAGCAGCGGTCGCCAGCGTTCTGTCGATACCCCTCGCGCGCGAGCTCATCCGTCTGCAGCACGACGTGCCGGGCGCCGAGCGCCGCCGCCAGCTCACGCGCCTCCTGCAGCTCGCTGCGCGGCAGCGACGGCGAGTCCGCGGTCACCGCGACGACGCGCCCGCCGAGCACCTCGCAGCACGCGTGCAGCAGCGCCGTCGAGTCGACGCCAGCAGAGAACGCGACGACCGCGCCCGGCAACACGGACAGCTGCTCGCGCAGCCGCGCGAGCTTCTGATCGTATGGGAGGCTCACAGCGGCCGGGGTCATAGCCCCGTTGTAGGGCCCACGCAGCCAGCATGCCAACAGCGAACCGCGGCCGTCACTCGCCGCGCCCGTCGTAGACGATCCGGCCGCCGACCACCGTCAGCAAGACCTTGGCCTCGAGCAGCTCGCGCTCGCTGCAAGTGAGCAAGTTGCGGTCGAAGACGGTCAAGTCAGCGTACTTGCGCAGCTCGATCGTCCCGAGGCGCTGTTCGCTGTGCATGCCGTACGCGGCGTCGTACGTGAACCCGCGCAGCGCGCGCGCGCGCGGCAGCTGTTGGTCAGGGCGCAGCGCGAGGCCGCCGTCGACGGGCTTGGTCGTCACCGCGGAGTAGATGCCGCGACGCGGGTCCACTGACTCGACGGGGAAGTCGCTGCCGAAGGGCACGAGGACGTCAAGCTCCTGGAAGGTTCGCCACGCGTAGGCGCGCATCACACGCAAGGTCCCGAGACGATCCGGGGCCCAGGGCATGTCGGAGGTCAGGTGCGTGGGCTGCATCGACGGCAACACGCCGAGGGCCTGAAACCGCTCGAAGTCCGCGGCAGCGACCACCTGCGCGTGCTCGACGCGGAAGCGCCGGCCGGCGATCCCGCCGTCGACCGCGACCGCCTCATAGGCGTCGAGCACCGCGCGGTTGGCCTTATCGCCGATCGCATGCGTAGCCAGCTGCATGTCGTGGTCGGCGCAAAATTGAGCGAGCGCGAGGATCGCGCCCTTAGGCAGGGACACCAGCCCGCGCGTAGTCGGACGATCGGCGTAGGGCTCGAGCAAGGCGGCGCCGCGCGAGCCGAGCGCCCCGTCGGCGTACGCCTTGACCCCGCGCACAATGATGACGCCGTCCGGAGTCTGCCAAGGCCCCCGCTTGATCAACTCGCGCTCGGTCGGGGCCAGCATCACGTACGTCCTGAGGAACCACTTCTTCTCGCGGTGCAGCTGGACCATCTGGTCGAGCACTAGCTGGCTAACCCCCATGTCGTGCACGCACGTGAGGCCGTGGCGCAGGCAGGCCTCCTGAGCAATCAGGAGCCGGCGGCGGATCTCTGCTCCGCCGAGCGCCGGCTCCGGCACGGCGCTCAGGGCGGCGTCGACCAGGACGCCGAGCGGCTCGCCGTCGTCATCGAACAAGATCTCACCGCCGCTCGGCGCGACGCTGGAGCGCGTGATCCCCGCTGCAGCCAGCGCCCGTTGATTGGCGAGGCCTGCGTGCCCGTCGATCCGCGTCAACCAGACCGGGTGGTCGGGCACCGCCGCGCTGAGCGATCGGTGGTGCGGCATGCGCTTCTCGCCCCAGTCGTTCTGGTCCCAGCCGCGCCCGACCACCCACGCGCCCGCGGGGAGCTTCGCCGCGGCTGCGCGCGCCTTCTCGACGACCTCCGCGAAGCTGCGGGTGCCGACGAGGTTGACCTCCACCAGCGAGCTCCCCAGGCCGAGCAGGTGGCCGTGCGCGTCCTGCAGGCCCGGCATCACGAAGGCGGCGTCGGGCAGCTCGATGAGGACTTGGCTGGGAGCAGTCCCCGCAGCGGACGCAAAGTGGCGGTGACGACAGTGAATGTCGGCATCTCGCGCCCACGGCGCTGCGCCCGTCCAGACGTGGCCGCCGCGCACGGCGAGCCCGTTCCAGTCATGCGCTGGTAAGGGCGACGGGACGGGGCCTTGCGGGGCTCCCAACCCCCCCGCGCGCAGGGCCCCGAGCGCGGAGTTAATGCCGCTAATCTTACCCCGCGGGCCGGCGCGGGGGTTCCCCCCACCCGGCCCCGCATCGGTCAGTTACCGACC
>JAYYEE010000401.1:0-9661 GCA_036160175.1 Planctomycetota bacterium | reverse complement strand
GCAAGTACAAGCAATTTTTTGACTTCGCCGAACCGATCAATCGGATCCCTGCCAACCGGATGCTCGCGCTGCGCCGGGCGGAGCGCGAGAAGATCCTCAAGCTAGAGCTCGGACTGAAGCGAGGCCGCCACCGCGAGCTGCTCCGCACGCTCCACGCCAAGGACGCGGTCGCCGGCACCCAGCTAGGAGACTTCTACGACCTCGTGTTCGACAGCGCCGCCAAGGGCCTGCAGGAGGTCTGCGGCAACGACGTCCGGCGACGGCTCAAAGAGAAGGCCGATCGAGAATCGATGCGGACCTACGGCAGGAACCTCCGCTCGCAGCTGCTCGCCCCGCCGCTTGGGAGCAAGAAGGTGCTGTCGCTGCGCACCTCGGGCAAGGCCATCTGGGCGGTCTTGCTGAACGAGGACGGCTCAATCGGAGAGCACAAGACGATGCCCACCGACAGCGACGAGCAGAAGCAGGGCGCGATCGCGTTGCTGGTGGAGTGGATCCAGCAGCAAGCCCCGCACGCGATCGCGGTCCCGCACGGGCGCCGACAAGCCGGCAGCGAGAAGGTCGTCACCAAGCTCCGAGAAGCGCTCGGCGAGACCCCGATGCCGATGGTCGTGCCGGTGGACGAGGCCGCGTCGACGATCTTCGCCACCAGCACCGGCGGGAAGAAGGCGATCGCAGGCGTCGAGGTCGGCGTCCGCACGGCCGTCTCGCTCGGCCGGCGGCTGCAGGACCCGCTCTTGGAGCTCGCCCGCATGGAGGTCCGGACGCTCGGCCTCGGCCAAACGCTCGACGACGTCCACCAGGGCACGCTGCAACGCGAGCTAGGGCGCGTCAAGTCGAGCTGCCTCGCTGAGGTCGGCTGCGACCTGAACACGTCCGGCGCGGACGTGCTGCAGATGATCCCAGGCCTCGGGAGCGACCGCGCGCAAGACCTCGTGAAGCACCGTAAGCAGAACGGCGGCTTCCAGTCGCGAGCAGACGTGCAGCAGGTCGACTCGATCAACGAGGCCTGCTACCGCAACATCATCGCGTTCCTGCGGCTCACCGGCGGCTCGGAGCCTCTAGACGCGACGCCGATCCACCCAGACGACTACGAGCTCGCGCGCGCCGTCGCGGCGCAGAAGGGCTGCGAGCCGACGGAGCTGATTGGGAAGAACCTCCGCGACGTCGACGTCGACGCCCTCTGCAGCGACGAGGTCAGCAAGCCCCGCGTGCTCTCGTTGCTCCAACAACTGCACCGCGCAGGGCGCGACAGCCGCGGCGAGTTGATCGCGACGGCGAACGAAGGCGTCCACACGCTCGCGGACCTCCACCAAGACCGCGAGCTGAAGGGCCGGATCGCGAGCATCACCGAGTTCGGCGCCTTCGTTGACCTCGGCATCGGCCAAGACGGGCTGGTACACATCTCACAGATCCCCGGCCATCGCATGCGTGACCCCAACCAGATGCTCCGCGTCGGCGAGGTCGTGACGGTGTGGGTCCTGAACGTCGACCAGCAAAAGCAGAAGATCTCGCTGTCGATGCACCAGCCGCGGCACCTCGCCGAAGGTCGCTTGCCGACCTTGGGAGAGCGAATGGAGCAACAGAAGGGGCGTCGACGTGGACGCGGCGATCGCGGCCCACGTGGGCAAGGACGCGGCGAAGGCCAGCAAAGCCGTCGCCCAGGCGCCTCGGCCGGCCGACCCGGCAGCGGCGGGCGCCGCGGCGCACCCGGCGGCGGGCGCGATGCCGGGGAACGCGACCGCGGCTTCGGCGACCGCGGCTTCGGCGGCCGTGAGCGCGACCGCGGCGGGCGCCGCGGCGGGCCGCGAGAGCAGCGTATCTACACCGTAGAGCCGGCTCGCGAGGTCGAGGAGCAGCGCACGGCCAAGGGCGAGGCCACCTCGCTCTCCAGCCTCCGGAACCTGCTCAGCCGCAGCGACGACGAGCAGAAGAAGGACTGAGCCGCGTGTCCAAGGAGCGAGTCTTCGTCGTCGACCGCGCCGCGTTCTTTGACGGGGACTGGCCGCAGGGCTATCTCCAGATCGAAGACCCGGAGGCCTTCCTGGATCGCGCGTGGCGCCTCGGCCGATTCGTGGATCGAGCGCAAGCCGAAGCCGAGCCTGCGTGGAAGCAGTGGATCCCCTATTGCGTACTCCGCTGCGGCGATTGGAGCGCCGCCGGCGACCCCGACGAGCGCGGCGTCCTTGCCGTCCAGCGCACCAGCAAGGGCGGGGAAGCGCGCCTGCACCAGTCCTGGAGCATCGGCCTCGGCGGCCACATCGAGCCGGTAGACGATCGAGCGAATACGGAGCAGCCGAACGCCAAGACCTTCTTCGATATGGCTTTGCAGCGAGAGCTACGCGAAGAATTGCGCCGCCCGCAAGCGGCCGTGCCACCGGCTCGCCTGCTCGGAATGATCAACGACGACACCACGGAGGTCGGCCGAGTGCACGCCGGCCTCGCCTACTGCATCGACCTAGGTTGGCCGCTCTCGACGGCCCAGCAGCGCGTCGGCATCCGAGAAGTCTCGAAGTTGCACGGCGGCTTGACCCACCTTGTCGACTTCGCAGAACTGTGGCACACTGGCGCGCAGTTCGAGACCTGGTCACAGCTCCTCATCGAGGCTGAGATCGTCGGTGCCATGGGCGGTAGATCCTGGAGTGGCGCGACGTCAGCCGAGGGCGGTGGCGAGGCCGAATCTTAGCTGTGTTCGGGCCTGTGGCCCGATCGCGACTAGGAACGCAAACGCGTCCAGCTGGAATCCGGTCAACTACGTGCTCGCAACGACAGCACGCGATCTCTCGGTTGGACGTTCTGCGTCAACGTCTGCTCCTTATCGCGCCGAGGGATCCCCCGAGGTGCCCCAACCACACACACCCTTGCAGTAGCCAGCCAGGATCTGCTGCACTGGAGAACCACGGAATGCCTACACGACCAGCCGCACGCCCCACGCGCGACGAAGTGTATGACCTGCTCATGAACGCCCGCCAAGCGGACTGGGTGGAACTGTCCCTTGAGGATGGTCGCTCGATGTCCGGCGCGATCATCTTCAACGAGTTCAAGGGCACTGGCCGCTTGATCAACGTCGACGCGGAGTTCAGCGACGACTTCAACGTCGACCAAATCATCAGCGTCAAGCTCTAGTCTGCTCGGCCCACGGCGCCGTCCACCGGCGCCCTGATCAGGAAGGCCCGCCTCTCGAGGCGGGCCGTCTGCGGTTTTAGAGTGACGCGCGGGCTCGATCGCGCCGCGGCCGCAGCCACGCGCGCCAGCGGGGGCGACCTGCCGAGGGGGTTCGCGCCGCCTCGACGCCGCGGGCCGCTCTGCTGCACCTGCCCGAGCTCGCCCGCATCTGCAGTCACGGGCGACAAAAAAAGCGCCGCCGACCTGACGGTCGACGGCGCCCAGAAACCTCAGGACTCCATTCGCGGCGGCACCCGACGACTTCCAGGCCGCCACCCGAAGGCAGCGGCACCGTCAGCAACGTCAGTCACCCATCCTCGGGGCTGCTACAAACGAAGTGACCAGAGTCGGGCCACCCGAGAGCCTACTTCGAGCGACCCGTGCTGTCGGTCCCTCCCTTGGTGACCGCCCAACACGGCCACGGATCCTATCGAGACAAAGTGGCGATGCCAAGGGAATCTTGACGGCTACAACAAGGGGTAGTTGTCCACACAATCCCAAGATGCCACTGGTTGGCGTGTCACGAATCCGACTGCGCGGCAGGGAGCAGGATCGAGAAGCACGTGCCGCGTCCGCGCTCGCTCTTCACCTCGATGCGCCCCTCGTGCCGCTCGACGATCCCGTGGCTGATCGCGAGCCCGAGCCCGGTGCCTTTGTCGACGTCCTTGGTCGTGAAGAACGGGTCGAAGATCTTCTCCAACAGCTCCGCCTCGATTCCCTGCCCCCGATCTCGGATCTCCACGGCGACCTCCCGGCCGCGAACCTCCGCCGTCACGTCGACCCTGTCGCCCGCGCGCGATGCGTCTTTGGCGTTCAACAGGATGTTGATCAGCACCTGCAGCAGGTGATTCGACGACCCGCTGACGACCGTGCGCTCGGGTAACGACGTGGCGACCCCGAGCTCGACCTCGGCTTGCCGAAACGGGACACGCACGAGGTCTTCTGCCTCTCGCAGCAGGCTAGGCACGTCCAAACGCTGCATCGCGAACGGCGTCTCTCGACTGAACTGCAGCAGGCCGTCGGTGATCTGCGCGATCCGCCGCGTGTGCTTGTCCACCACGTCGAGCTCCGCCAGGAGCTGCGTCTGCTCATCGCCGTCTTGGACCCGATAGCGCAGGATCTGGACCTTATTCTTGATGACCCCGATCGGGTTGTTGATCTCGTGGCTGACGCCTGCCGCGAGCGTGCCGACCGACGCGAGCTTCTCGCTTAGCGCGAGGTGTCTGCCGAGCCGCACCAGCTCGCGCTCTTGCTCGAGCAATTGAGACAGCACCGTCGCGACAAAGTAGATCGAGAACGCCATCGTCGTGACATAGGCGAACAGCAGCAGCCACAGCCCCAGCGGCTCGATCTCGAAGAGGTCGAACATCCCCACGCCGAGCTTGTGGTGCGTCAACCAACCAGCGCGCTCCGAGACCCCGAGCGCGACGAGCAAAAACATGCTCGCGCCCGCGACCATGACCGCCGCCTGCACCGACAGGACGAGCGCGGCGATGAACGCGTGGAACAGATAGAACAAGGACAGCGGGTTGGTGATTCCCCCTGAGTAGTGCAGCAACGCTGTCAGGATGGACAGGTCGACCGCGATCTGCAGGTAGACGTGCCGACGCACGGCCGCGAGGCTGCTGCGCTGCAGCGAGGAGTAGGCGAGGATGTAGATCCCGTCCACGCAGACGATGGACGCCCCCAGCGAGTAAAGCGGCACGGGGTTCGCGATCAGACCAAACGCGTGGGTCGCGAGCGCGCAGAGCCAGATCACGCCTGCGGCGACGAAGAGGCGGAGCCGATTGAACCAACGGATCTGCGACAACAACGCGCTGTGCTCTTGCGCGTCCTCCGGGACCAACAGGCTGGCCCCCGGCAACGACGACGCCGCGCTCAATCGCGGCTCCTGGATTCGTACTCCGTGCGCGCGTAGCGCCACGCGCCGAGCGTCAAGCAGACCAGGGTGAACAGCAGCGCGTCCATCAGCGGGCTCCCAAACTCGAGCGCGAAGGCCCCGGACAAGTCCTCAAACGACCTGGCCTCGCCGCGCTCTGCGGGCCAGAGCTCCCGCGCCAGCTTGCGCGTCGGCTCCAGCTGGTCCAGGAGGCAGCGCCGCAGCGGATCCGTGATCGTCAGCCGCCGCATCCCGGCGGAAACGGGCAAGTTCGCGGCGAGCATCTGCACGCCGACCACGAAGAAGGCCGCCCAGGCCAGCGGGCGGCGGAAGGTCGCGCCGAAGAACATCGCCGCGCCCGCGTAAGCCACCACGCCGAGGCTGAGGACGATGCTAAACGTACCGATCAGCGCGGGCTCTTGCCCATCGACCCAGATGTCGGGGCGCGCGGCCAACCCAAAGTACAGCGAGGTCGCCGCGGCGCTCGCGAACCCGGCGCCGACCGCCACCACCGCGAGCCACTTGCCGACCAGCAAAGGGACGCGTCGCACTGGCCGCAGGAACAGATACTGGCTCGTGCGATCTTCGAGCTCCCCGTGCACCGACTGCACCCCCAGGTAGAGCGTCGCCCATGGGACGAGGACCGTCCCGAGCCCCCACCACGCGATCACGCAGTACAGGTGGGCCCCCTCAACCGCATCGCCGCCCCGGCCCGCGACCACGTACGCGAACGCGAACATCAGCGCGAGGCTGATCGGGGCGTACCAAACGAGCTTGCGGTAGCAGAGCATCCCGAGCGTCTGTCGGGCCGACTCGAGCGCCGTCCGCAGGGGCCCTAGCGGAGCCGGCGTAGGTGATTCGCTTTGCGTCGCGGTCATCCGTTACTCCACCAAGTAGCCAAAGACAGCCGCGAGGTCGTCGTCTAAGGGCGCGACCTCGTGAAGACCCCCTTCCCACGCACTAGCGAGCGCCGTCAAGCGTTCGTAAAAGTCACGCTGACCGAGCAAGGAGACCTCGAGCGCGTCCTGCGTCACGGTGAGGCCGCCGACCTGTGGCCAGCTCGCCAACTCCACGGCGAGCTCCCGCGACCGCGCCGCGCGGACGCGCAGGCGGTGCGGGCGATCGGGCAGCATCTCCCGGAGCTCACCGATCTTGCCGTCAGCCAAGATCCGACCTTGATGGACCAGCACGACGCGGTCGACGACGGCCTCAAGCTCGTGGAGCACGTGGCTGGACACCAACACGCCGACGCCGCGCTGGGGCAAGCTGCGGATCTGTTCCGACAACTCGGCGCGCGCGACCGGGTCCAGCCCAGTCATCGGTTCATCTAGCAAGACAAACCGCGGCCCATGCGCGAGCGCCTGCCCGAGGCGCACGCGCTGCCGCATGCCTTTGCTGTATTCGCGGATCGGGCGCCGCATATTCTCTTCTAGCCCGAGCTCGCTGAGCACCTCTTCGGCGCGGCGTCGCGCCGCAGCGGCGCCGTAGCCGTGATAGCGCAGCATCCACGCGACGAAAGCGACCCCCGACAGCGGCTCGAAGAGCCGGTCGAAGTCCGGGCAAAAACCGATGCGCGCGCGCGCCGCCATGCTCTGCGCAGGAGCGCCGCAGACATCGACGACGCCCTGGCTCGGGGACAGCAGGCCGACGGCGAGCTTCATCAAGGTCGACTTGCCGACGCCGTTCTTCCCGACGAGCCCCACGACCTCCGTGCCAACATCGAATGAGACGTCCAAGAGCGCCGCGACGGACCCATACCACTTGGTGACCCCGTCGAACTTCAGGATGGCCGGCGGCGCGGTCATTGGAGCGCCTCCACGACCCGCATCCGCCGACTCGCTAGCGCCGCCAAGAGCGCCACGATCGAGAGCAACATCACGTATGCGCCCAGGACCGAGACGTCGTCCCGCTGAGGCATCGCGGCCAAGTCGCGAACGACGACGCGCCCGGCGTCCCAGAACGACAGGCAGGACTTGAGCGCCGGCTCACCCAGCGCGCGCGACAAGATGAAGCCGACCGCCGAGCTGCCCACGATCAACATCGCCCACAAGACCATCGCGAGGTTGGCGCTCGACGCGACCGCGCTGACCAACGTGCCGACCGCAGTCCAGATCGCCGTCATCAACGCCATCCCCGCGAGCGCTGCGGCGAACTGACCAGCCGTGTCGAGCAAGAGCGACCAATCCTCAGCCAGCAAGACGGCCCCGAACCACAAGATCAACGGCATCAACACCGTCATCGAGGCGGTCAGTAGGAAGCCACCGAGCCACTTCGCGAAGACGTAACCCGCGGGCGAGATGCCGCGCGTCCAGTAGAGCTCTAGGCCGTTGGTCGCCCGATCTCGGGCCACGCTGCGAGCGACCACGACCGAGGTCAACATCAAGAAGAACACCATGCCAGGCATCGTGCTCAGTGCAGTCTCGAAGTAGAAGGCAGCCTGCTCTGGGTTGAGGTGGTCGAGTTCAGGCGGGAGGTTCTGGGTCATCCGCCCCCTCAGCCGGCGCGGTCCGAACTCGACGACGCCGAACACGATCATCAACATCACGAGCCGCCCAAGCGACGGAAACAGCGTGAAGAAGAATAAGCCCACTCCGAGCTTCGTGCGGAAGAGCGCCGTCATCTCCTGACGCGCCAGCGGCCACAGGCGCCAAAAGCCCGTGACGCGCTCGCACTCCAGCGTCCGATATCTGAGCGCCTGACTCACGCGCCCCCCTGGTCGGATTGCTGAGGGCTAGCGTTTGCCGCTTCCTGGTCACGGACCGCGCTCAAGAACACCTCTTCGAGCGAACGGCGTTTCTGTGTTAGCCCGCGCACGCTAGCCCCCACCGCGTGCACCGCCGCGAACAAGGCGCTGGTGTCTCCATCATCTGGCAGCCACACCGAATAGCGGCCGTCACCCAGCTGCTCCGCGCGCCAACGATCTCGCAGCGCAGTGAGCACCTCTGGAGAAGCAGGCGCGGTGCGCAAGCGAAACTCACGGTCCACGCCGGCGGTCAACGTCTGCAGCGCGCCCTGCGCGGCCACGCGGCCGCGCTCCATCACCACGGCCGAATCACATACGGCCTCTACGTCTTGAAGGATGTGCGTGGAGAAGACCACCGACTTGCCCAAGTCTCGGCTCAGCTGACGCACGAGCGCGAGCATCTCGCTGCGCCCAGCGGGGTCCAAGCCGTTCGTTGGCTCATCGAGGAACAAGACCTGCGGGTCATGGACCAACGCCGCCGCGAGCTTGGCCTTCTGCCGCATGCCTGCGCTATACCCCGACACGGGCCGATATCGCTGCTCTTCGAGGCCGACGAGGTAGAGGACCTCATGCGCACGCCGCCACGCGTCGCGCCGAGGCAAGCCACTCAACATGCCAAGCAGGCTGACCATCTCGAACGCCGAGGCCTGCGGCAGGTGGGCGTCACGCTCCGGCATGTAGCCGACGTGGCCGCGGATCTGCGCCGGCGACGCGTCCGCTGGGAGGTCCGCGAACCGCATCGTTCCGCTGCTCGGCTTCACCAGCCCGAGCAAGGACTTCAGCACGGAGCTCTTGCCAGCGCCGTTGCGTCCGAGCAAGCCGACCGAACCGCGGTCGAACGTGACGCTAAGGTCGGCGACCGCGACGAAGTCGCCATACCTGATGGTCACGTGCTCGAGTTCGACGGTCATCTATTGGTCGGCTTCGTCAGATCCTGCCTGCGGGGATTCACTTACGGCCTCCGTTTACCGGCGCACCGCAGCGCGCGCCCCACGCCCTAAGATCGTCACCGGTCTGGGCCATCAACGTCAACCGCACATCCGCGCGACGATCCTGCACCATGGTCGCCCTAGTCCAGCTATGGGCCTCGAACCCCGCGCGACAGGCCGTCAGAAAGGCGGATGCCGCGTCTCGGTGCGGATCCGCGTGGAGGACGACGCCCTTGGGCGCGAGGCATTCGGAGAGGTGACGAAGCAACGGCCGATGATGCTGGGCGTGGTAGCTCACGTCCGACAACACCAGCAGATCGAACGCGCCCGGGACGACCGCGCGCGCCCAATCGAGCGTGACGCCGACGGTCTCGGTGTCAGCCCCAGGCTGCGCGGCCGCGTTCCACCGCGCGAACGCAAGGGCATCCGATGACTGATCTGCGAAGGTGACCGCGGCACCAGCGCCCGCAGCCTGCACCCCCGGTACGCCCAATCCACAGCCCAAATCCAACACGCGGAGGCCGTCCAGCGCCCCCGCAGCCGCGATGGCACGCGCGGCAGCGAGCGCAGCTGGCCAGATGCGCACCCAATACGGCGGCTCTGCGCCCCGCACGACCGACGGCGCCCATGAGCCCTCACGCTTCCAGGCACGCTCGTCCGGCACGACCAGCGACAGTGACGCGTTGCCCACAGGCAACCGCACGCGCCGCAGCGGATACCGCCGCAGCGTCGGGTGACCCTTGGCCTCAGGAACCCCAGGGAGCGGACGCGGAGCCGTCATAGAGCGCCGTCAAGAAGCCCAAGGACGCCCGGAAACGAAAACAGCTCCGTCGTCCAGATGGACAGCGGAGCTGTTGGAAGAATGACCCGGCACTAACCTACTTTCGCACATAGCACTATCATCGGCCCAGGCTGCTTGACTGCCGTGTTCGGAAAGGGAACGGGTAT
>JAYYEE010000400.1:0-5265 GCA_036160175.1 Planctomycetota bacterium | reverse complement strand
CTTCTCCTCAAGCTCGAGGCACCACAGCGCCGCGTTGAGCGTGAGGCGGCGCAGCCCGGCGGACTGATAGTCGCGCGCGCTGCCCATCGTCACGTGAAATACGCGCGCCGTCTTGCCCAAGTTGCCGGTCCAGCTGTTGGTCCAGGCGATCGGCAGCGGCGGCGTGTTGTCGTTGGGCGCGGCGTCCTTCTCCAGCGTCTGGAGGGGTTGGGCGAGCCGCAGCGGCGGGCACGTGGCGGGGAGCGCCTTGCCCTTGTCATACATCCGGTAGACGTCGGTGGGGCCCCAGACGTCGTCGACCCCGCGCAGGATCGGGTGCGCGGCGTTGTTCTCGACGACGATCCCGCGGGTCGACTCTCGGTGCCAGCCGCCGTAGTGGCCGCGGAAGGCGCCGCCGAGCACGTCGTCGCCGAAGCGCACGCGCTTGTCGCCCAGCTTGTAGGTCCAGTTGCCGCGGAAGCCGTGGTTAGCGGTGCGGATGCCGATCACCGGTCTGCCTGAGTCGAGGTAGGTGTTGAGGTGTCGCAGCTCGTCGTCGGGGAGCTTCATGAAGCGAGTGAACACCACCACGAGGTCCGCCCCGGCGAGCAGGTGCATCCCGGGGATCGTCTGGAACGCGTCTGGGTCCTTTGGCGGCGCCTCCTCGGTCGGGTCGACCATCCCGTCCCGTTGCCCAAACAGCACGGTCGTGTCGAAGCCGTGCCGCGTCGCGAGCAGCTTCGCCATCATCGGCATGGACTGCTCGGCGCGGTACTCCTGCTCGGCGGCGAGGAACACGACGTGCTTGCCAGCGCCGACGCCGTCGCCGCCCTCGTAGCTGAGCCACTGCAGCGTTTCGTCGTCTGCGGCCTGCGCGCAGAGGGTGGTCGTAACGAGCGCGGCGGTGATGATGGACTGGACGGCGTTCATTTCGGGATCCGGTTGAGGGTGTAGTGGGCGGTGGTGTGCACGAGCGGGTCGCCTCCGGCGCTCTTGATCGCGCCGAAGCGGAAGTCATGGACGTGGCCTTCGACCAGCCCGTCGACGACGAGGTGCACGCTGCGTCCGTCGGTCGACGCGACCGCGGCGGTGACCTTCGGCGTCGTTTCGTCGACCTCTGGGCTGCCGTAGAACTTCTGGAAGTGGTGCGTGAAGCTTCGCAGCGCGTAGTTGGAGACGTCCTGGAGCGTCGATGCATCGCACGGCTTCGTGAACGACACGTCGAAGCCGTCCTTGGCGGCGGTGATCTTGAGCACGTCGAACGGCGTCACGCCGGTCCACTCGAGCCGCTCGAGCACGTAGCTCTTGTTGCCGCGGACCGGCCAGCCGCGGTTCGTGCCGCCGGTGATCAGGTAACCGCGGTCCGAGAACTCGAGCGCGAGGATGCCGTTGCCGAGCCCTTCTCGGAACGGGTAGCACGCGCCCTGCCAGACGCCGTCGACCTCCTCGGTGGTCGCGCGCATCACGATGCTGAGGCTGTAGTCGCCGACGAACAGCTGGTCTTGGAAGGGCCCGAACTTGCCTGCGGTGCGGTCGGGTCGGAACGCCGTGATCGACTGCCCCATGCGGCGGTATGGGAAGACGACCGCGTACGGCACGAGCGCCTCGATGCGTTGGCTCTCCGCGTGCAGCCGGGACTGGTTCTCTGGCTCCTGAGGCTTGGGGCCTAGCTGCTTGCCCAGCGGCAGGTCGTAGCCGGGGAAGCAGATCGGGTGGCCCATGAAGCCGCCGGGCTTCAGGTGCTTGAGCGAGCACGAGCCGTTCCACGGGCCCTGGCTCTCGACGTAGAACATCACGCCGTGCTCGTTCGGGGCGACGCCGCCGGCGCTGCGGATGCCGGTCGCGATCGGGACGCTGCGGCCTTCGGGCGTGATCTGGAAGGCGAAGCCGCGGTAGTCCGCCTTGTAGTGATACGAGGACGACAGGCCGAGCACGACGTAGACGCTGCCGTCGGGTTGCACCGGCGACCCCCAGGCGAACTCGTGGTAGTGCTCGAAGCCCCAGACGTCGCTGAGGTTCTCAAAGCGATCGGCGCGGCCGTCGCCGTTCTGGTCCGAGATGCGGGTCACCTCGGTCTGCTGGGTCGCGTAGAAGGCGCCGTCGCGGTAGCCCAGGCCGAGCACCTCGTCGAGGCCGGCGGCGAACGTTGAGATCACCGGTCTGGGCAGCGGCTCGAAGGCGCCGTCGACGATGAGGATCTCGCCGCGGCGTGTCCCGACCGCGAGCTTGCCGTCCGGGAGCGCGACGAAGCTGCCGCACTCCAACGCGAGCTCGCGCGGGATCGGCAGCTCGACGATGCGGTAGTGAGCGGACTCGGCGTTGGCGGTGCCCCACGCGTCGCCGAGCTCCTGGGCGACGGCGCTCGTCGCGAGGGTGGCGCCGAGCACGAACATAGGAGCGTTCTTCATCACTTGCCCTCCACGCGGCTGTAGTCGATCTGCTGGCTCACCTCGCCCTGTTCGGCCGTCGCGAGCGCGACGCGCAGCTCTCGCTGGTCCCCGTCGGTGACGAGGATCAGCGGCTGCGCGTAGCTGCGGACCTGCATCCAGCCGGCGACGACCGCCGTGTTGTCGCTGGTGCGGCGGATGTCCTGGTGCCGGGCGAGGCGCAGGACGAGGCTGGCTGTCCCCTTCGCGCTGAGGACGCGGCGCAGCGCCGTGGCTTCGCCGTCGCGGACCTCGCGCAACGCGTCGGCGACCTCTACGTCGCCGACGGTGTAGCGCAACGTCGGGCGCTGCTGCTCGTCGAGGTCATAGCCGAGCCAGCGGTCGCCGCGCTCGCGGCGCGTCGTCGTCGGCCAAGTCGCTGCGGGGTCTTCTAGGCGCGCGAGGTTGGGCTGCAGCGGCAGCTGCGCGCGTCGGCGCTCGAGCGGGTGCGCTTGGCCGTGGCCCTGGCTGGTCCAGACGGGCCGCGCGTCGAGGAAGCGACCCCACCAGACCTGGTTCAGGACGAGCGTCTCGGCGTCGAACGTCACGTTGACGCCGCCGGGATAGCCGACGCTGATGCCGCGCTTGCCGGTGTTCTGCACCGCGCGTCGCAGGATCACGGCTTCGCCTTCGACCTGCAGCTCGATCGGCGGGCGGCGCAGGCCGCTCGGCTTGCGCACGTTGCGGCCCTTGGCGAGGTAGTGCCACATCCCGTCGATCTGCTCGTCGACGTCGCCGTCGGCGATCTCCGGGCGGGTCGACTTGCCGTCCGGGTAGAACTTCGGCATCAGCGTGCCGGGCTTGAACGCGTAGGGGTCCAGCATGAAGCGCTTGAACCACGCGGGGCGGAGCCGCTTGCCCGTCGAGTGGAGCAAGTCGATGCCTGCCATCGAGCCGCCTTGCTCCCCCGCGAAGAGGTGGCAGGCGATGCAGCCCATGCCCTTGTCGCCGGCGAGCTGTTGGCCGACCTTGACGACCGCCTCAGCTTGCTTGCGGTCCTTCGGCAGCGGCGCGATCTCGGTCGGGGGGAGCTTGTCGTGCGCGGCCAAGAGCGTCGTCAGTCGCCGGGCGAAGTGGTCGCCGAAGCCAGGCATGCGCGTCTTGAGATAGGGGCGCTCGCGTTGGCCGTGCCCGATGGTGTTTTCGAGCCACTCGAGCTGCAGCTTGGCGCCGACGCCGGTGAGCGGCGGCGGCACGCGCCCTTCTAGGCCCAGCGTCGGGTCGTGCGTGTCGAACAACTCGCCGCGAGCCTCCAGCGAGTTGAGGTCGCCGCGCGCGTGGCAGGCGAGGCACCCGCGCGACGCCAAGTGCTGCTGGATGCGCGCCTCACCCTCGAGCGGGGCGCCTTCGATGGCCGCGCGGAGATCCGCGGTCTGCTCGTCCGTCAGGGCGTAGTGCGGCCACGCGCCGCTTGTGCCAGAGAGGCAGCCGCCGCGGACGTCGAGTTGGTCGAGGGGCTTGGCCTTGGCTACGTCTGCGCGCTGCGGGTCCTCGAGGGCGTGGCAGCTGACGCAGCCGAGCTGGCCGAAGTGCTGCCGGCCTCGCGCGACGTCGTCGTCGGTCGCGGCCTGGGCTTGGTCGCGCGCGCCCGCGCCTCGCATCAAGTAGTTGGCCAGCGCGTTGGCCTCGGTCGGGGACAGCTCAAACTTGGGCATGCGCGCCGCTGGGCGCGCGGCGTGCGGCGCCAGCAAGAACGCCTGCAGCGACTGCAGCGTGTACTTCGCCGGCACGTGGGACATGCCCGCAGCGTTTGCGTCGTGGCAGGCGCGGCAGCCGACCGTGCCCCAGAGCTCCTCGCCCTGCGCGGCGGCGTCAGCGTCGGCCGCGACCTCGTCGGCGGGTTTGGTGGCGAACGACTGCAGGTAGCTCGCGAGCTCGTGCGCGGTGTCGCGCAGCGCGGCGCCCGACCGCGCGCGGAGCAAGTCCGGCATGGCGGTGCCAGGCTCGGCGTCCATCGGCGAGGTCAGGTAGCGGCGGAGATAGACGCCGTCGACGCGCGCCCCGACGGTCTGCAGGTCGGGGCCTGGGCGCTGGTCGGTGAGCCCCGCCGCGTCGTAGTGGCAGTTGGTGCAGCCGAGCTCGCCGAGCAGGACGCGGCCGCGCACCGGCGCGTCGAGCGCCGCCGCAGCCAAGCCTGGGACGACGGGCGGGTGGTCCGAGCGTTCGGTGTTGGCGCCGCAGCTCGCGAGCGCAGCAGCGAGCGCGAGCCCGATGGGGCCGAGTCGGACACGTTGCAGGCGAGACATGCGCGAGAGCATACGCCCGCGCCGCATGAGCCGTAGGATCTGACGCGCCATGCAGTCGCTGTTTTCCACGCGCCCGTTCCTCTTTCTGTTGTTGGTGTTGCTGCCTGCTTGCGCAGGCGGACCGCCGCCTTCCGTCGTGGACGGCCCGATCACGATCGCGACCTGGCCGTTCGGTCGGTTCGCGAACGAGCACGCGATCGAGGCCTTCGCAGCAGGCAAGTCCCGCCTCGACGCGGTGGAGCTAGGTGTTCGCGAGATCGAGCGCCGCAGCTCGGACGGATCGGTTGGGCTGGAGGGACGGCCGAACGCCGCGGGCTACCCGCAGCTCGACGCCTGCATCATGGACGGCCCCGGGCACAAGGCGGGCAGCGTCGCGGGGCTCGAGGGGATCGTCTACCCGATCACCGTCGCGCGCCTCGTCATGGAGAAATGCCGCCACGTGATGTTGGTGGGCGAGGGCGCGCGCTGGTTCGCCCTCGAGCACGGCGTCGACTCCGTAGACGTGGACGCCTACACCCCGAAGAAGAACGCGTGGCAGGCGGGGCGACGCCCGAAGGAACCAGACACGCGCGGTCACGACACGATCGCCTTGCTCGTCCGGGACGCCGACGGCC
>JAYYEE010000399.1:0-5983 GCA_036160175.1 Planctomycetota bacterium | reverse complement strand
GCCCACCTCAAACGCGTCCTCGTCGGGCCAGAAGTGGCGGAGGTTCGCGCGGAGCCGCTGCAGCGATTCCCGCGCGAGCTCTGGCGCGGCGCCGCGATCATCCAGACCTGCGCGGATCGCCTCGACAGCGCCCGCGACGTGATCCCGCATCGCCACTGCGACGCCGCGCTCAGCCCCGCGCAAGGCCGCGAGCGCCGGCTCGGAGCGCGCGGCGAGCCGGCGCGCCAACTCGCTCCGCACGTCCTGACCCAAGCGCTCAGGCTGAGGGTGGCTGACGCCGTCGCAGAACGCCGCCAGCGCCTCCAACCAGTGCCCAGCCGCTGCGGCGAAGCGCCCCAAGCGCGCGTCGCCGCGCGCGCGACCGGCCACGGTCTCCGCGACGTATTGGTCAAAGCGCGCGACGAGCTCGGCGTCTCGCTCGCCCAGCTGCTGGCGCACGAAGGCGCGCAGCCCCTCGACTCGCTCGCGGCGGACCCGCACCGGAAGTTGCGCGAGGGAGACGCCGCACGCGCGCCGAACCTGCGGGAGCAGCCGATCTCGCTCAAAGCGCGCCGCGTCCGGCCACGTCTTCGCGTCGCGCAACCAGCGGATCAGCGCACGCCGACCGTCCTCATCGAAGACGTCGACCACCCCGTCCAACGCGGTCTGCAGCTCAGCGGCGACCTGCTGCCGCCGCTGCTCCAGCGGCTGCATCGAACCGCTCGGCGCGTCAACGACCGTGCTGAGCCGCAGGTGCCGCGCCCCAGCCGACGGCAACCGTGCGAGCTCTCGATCGAGCGCGGCCAGGAACTGCTGCGAGTCAGGCTGCAAGACCCTCGGCTCGACCATCTGGCGACCGACCCACCACGCGCCAAGCGCGAGCAGTAGCGCGCCGACTCCGACGAGCAGCGGACGGGCCCAGCGCGACGAGAGATCGGCGGCGGCGTCTAGGCGCGCGGCGTCGACGGTCGGCGGCAGCGCGCGGTCGAGCCGGTCGAGGTCGTCGAGCAGATCGCGCGGGGTCTGGTAGCGGGCCGTGAGGTTCTTGGCGAGGAGCTTGCGGATCACCAACGACAGCCCCGGGGAGACTGCAGCGTTGGCTTCATCCGGGGGAACCACGTTCTCGCTGAGCACGTTGGTGATCAGCTCCGCCATCGTGTTGCCAGCGAACGGCGGCATGCCCGTCGACATGTGGTACAGCGTCGCCCCGAGGGAGTAGAGGTCGCTGCGAACGTCGACGTCCTGCGGATTGCGGGCCTGCTCCGGAGAGATGTACATCGGGGTCCCGACGGTCGCGCCGTCGCGCGTCAGCGTCAGGTCTGCCGGCCCCTTCGCGAGACCCATATCCGTGAGCTTCACGCGACCAGAGTCGTCAATCAGGATGTTGCCCGGCTTGATGTCGCGGTGGATCACGTCGCGCTGGTAGGCGTGATCGAGCGCCTCGGCCACCTCACGGGCGACGCGCAAGACGTACTCTTCGGCGAACATCCCCCACTCGACGAGGAGCTGCCGCAGCGACTTCCCCTCGACGAACTCCATCACGAAGAAGTGGTAGCCGCCCTCTTCGCCGAGGTCATAGCCCGTCACGATGTGAGGGTGGCTGAGCGAGGCGACGATGCGCGCCTCCCGGCGCAGCCGCTCGACGTAGCGTTTGTCCCGCGCCAGCGACGGCTTGAGGATCTTCAGCGCGACGATCCGGTTGAGGCGCTTGTGGCGCGCCTTGAAGACCGTCCCCATCGCCCCGCCGCCGACGCGGTCGAGGAGCTCATAGTCCGGGAACGGCTGGTCGAGATTCGTCACCGGAGGCCATCATCGCATCCCGACGTCCCTTTGCCTACGTCCTGACGTCGATCGGCGCGGCTACGGCGCGCCGCCTCCCGCCGAGCCGTCGTCGGACCGCTTACCCTGGGCGTCCAGGCCGTACTTCTCGACCTTGCGCTGCAAGGCGAAGCGAGACAGCCCGAGGAGATCGGCTGCGCGAGACTTGTTGGACTGCGCGCGGTCGAACGCCTTCTGGATCTCACGAATCTCGAGGTCCATCACCATGCCGGGCAGCGTCGTGCCGCGCTCGGCCGGAACCAGACCGTCATCGTGAGTCGCGACCCCAGGGCCACGGCGCCCTTCGCGCACGTGTTGACTGAGGTGCGCTTCGAGGATGACGCCGTCGCACAGGATCGCCGCGCGGCGGATCTCGTTCTGCAGCTCACGTACGCTGCCGGGCCAGCTGTACGCGACGATCTTCTCCATCGCGTCCGGTGAGACGCGCACGCGGCCGCTCTGCCCCTCTCCCTGAACATCGACCAAGAACCGCTTCACGAGCTGTGGCACGTCCTCTTTCCGGTCTCGGAGCGGCGGCAGGTGGATCGGCAACACGGCGAGGCGGTAGTAGAGGTCCTCGCGGAACTCACCGTCTCGGACCATCTGCTCTAGGTTGCGGTTGGTGGCACAGATGAGCCGCACGTCGACTTGCACGGTCGACTGACTGCCCAACGGCCGCACCTCGCCCTCCTGCAACACGCGCAGCAGCTTCTTCTGCAGATCGAGCGCCATGTCACCGATCTCATCGAGGAACAACACGCCGCCGCAGGCGGCCTCCAGCAGCCCCTTCTTATTCGCCGTCGCCCCCGTGAACGCGCCCTTCACGTAACCGAACAGCTCGCTCTCAAGCAGCGACTCGGGCAAGGCGGCGCAGTTCTCACTGACGAACGCCTGCTGGCTGCGCCCGCTGTGGACGTGGATCGCGCGCGCGACCAGCTCCTTGCCGGTCCCGCTGTCGCCCGTGACCAGCACCGGATCATCCGCCTCGATGTACTTATCCAGCAGATCGAACACCGCGCGCATCGCGCCGCCCGACCCGACGATCTGCCGATAGTCGTACTTGCTGCGCACCAGGAGGCTCTGCGAGCTGATCTCCTCTCGAATCTGCGAGAGCTCGCTCGTCGTCTCCTGGAGCTGCCCCTTCAGCGCGCCGTTGAGCTGGTCCACGCGGTCGAGCGCAGCCTGCAGCTCCAGTTGCTTGCGACGGAGGTCTTCCATCGCCCGAGCGTTGACGATCGCCGTGCCTGCGTGGTCGCTGAGCGACATCAACAAGGTCTTCTCTCGCTCTTGGAAGACGTGCTGCTGGAGCCGGTTGTCGACGTAGAGCACGCCGCCGACCTCGCTGTGCGTGCGAATCGGGATACAGAGCACGCTCCGCAAGCGCAGGTCTGTGACCGACTGAAGGTCGCGGAAGCGGTCGTCTTCCTGTGCGTTGGTGGTCAGCTCAGCGACGCCGGTCTCCATGACCCGATTGGCGATGGTCCGCGAGATCTTGAACTCTGGCGACAAGACCTCCTCCTGCGCGAAGTTGCGCGCAACCTCGACCGACGGCGCGTCGCTGGCGTCCTGCTGGCCTTCTTTGAGGATCAAGAAGCCGCGCTCTGCGCCGCAGATCTGGATCGCGGCGTCGACGATCTGCGTCAGGAGCCGGGCGAGGTCCTGCTCCTCGTTCAGCGCGCGCGCGATCTGCAAGAACGCCACCAGGTCCTGCGCGCCGCGGCTGTGCTCGCCGCCCGGGCGCGTCTCGTCGACCGAGACGCTCTGGTCCTGCGGCTCGGCGAGCGTGATCTCGTAGCCGCCGCCGACGAACTGGTCTCCGACGGCGAGCGAGGCGCGCATCACCGGACGGCCGCGCAGCTTCGCCGGGTTTTGCGCGCCGGCGTCGACCAAGGCGAAGCCGCCATCAGCGCGCTCTACCCGGCAGTGGATCCGCGAAATCAGGCGATCTGGCAAGAACAAGTCACAGTCACGCGACCGCCCGATCGTGACCACGTCTTTGTGGAACGCGTGGGTCTCGGACTTGTCGTCATGGCTGACGACCAACAGGAAGGCACCTTCGGACATGACGGGCTCCGCAGCCATAGCTCGCGGCGCCTGTAGCGTAACAGCTAGGCCGGCGGAGGCCTGCCGGAACTGCGTTGAGCGCGCCGGATCAACCGCCGAGGCCGAGGAGCCGCTCGCCGGCTGCCGCGACCTCCTCCACCGTGATGTCCTTCATGCACCGCTGGTGACCCAACGGACAGACCTTGAGCTGGCACGGAGAGCACTCCAGGTCCTTTCGGATGAGCGCCGTCTGCTCCATACAGTAGTTCGTGTAGTTCGGGTCGTTCGGCCCCATCATGCAGACGATCGGCAGGTCGAAGGCGTTGCCGAGGTGTCGCGGCCCCGTGTCCCCCGTCACCATCAGGCTGCCGCGGCGGACGAGCGCCTTGAGCACGTTCAGCGGCAGCACCGGCTCGGTCATCGCGATGGCCTGCCCCTCCCGCGCGATCCGCTCGCCCAGCTCGATCTCGGCAGGCCCGACCAAGACGAGCGCGCGCATGCCGTGCTTGTCCTGAAAGTGTCGACTGATCGCGGCGAAGCGCTCTGGCATCCACAGCTTGCTCGCGCCGTAGTTGGCGCCGACGACCAACAACAGCAAGCGCTGGCCTGGCGCGACCCCGAGCTGCTCAAGGTGTCGCTGCACGAAGGCGTCGTCTTCGTCGGTCACGGCGAGCACAGGGTGCGTGCCGCCGGGCGGGATCCCGAGCACGTCGAGCAGGTCGTGATAGTAGTCGGGCATCGGATTCGGGCGGCGACGCGGCCCAGCGCGCTTCTGCCACCAGCGACGTCCGACCTTCGCGGTGAGGCCCATGTTCATCAGGCCAGGGCGCCCCTGGCGATACCCCAGCCGCCGCGGCACTCGCGCCAGGAACGGAACTAGGCCGGTCGCCGGAGAGTTCGGCAGGACGATCGCGAGGTCAAAGCGCCGGCGCCGCATCTCCCGCACCTGGCGCCAGAGCTCCCGCGCGCCGCCGCCCTTGGGCGTCTCGACGATCTCGTCGAACACGTCGCTTCCGTGCGCCATGAGCCGCAGATACGGCCGCATCCCCGCCGTGATGTGGGCGCGTGGGAACGCCGCGCGCACGCGCTCGAAGGTGGCGGTCGCCATGACGAAGTCACCCAGCCAGTTGGGGCAACGGATCCAAATCCGCTCAATCTCGCTCGCTTCGACGCCGCCGCTCACGCCGGAGATGTTGCTCTCTGCGGGCGCCGGGGGCAACCTCAAGCCACCCCTCAAGCTGCACGGAATCACGTGTTTTCGCGCCGCGACCGACCACCGCAGCGGCCGGCTTGTTATCGTGCGCCAAGCAACGCCGCATCCCACTCCCTGGCGTCTCCCCCCCATTCCAACATGGCATCCCAAGCCACCCTCGACCGTCTCTGTGCCGAGTTCGACTCTCCGAACGAGCACATCACCGCAGCCGTCCTCCTGCTTGAGCAGAACGCGACGCCGGCATACCTCTCGCGTTATCGCCGACACGAGCTGGGCAACCTCCCAGAGGAGCGCCTCGCCGCGATCGCAGAGCGCCTGCACCTCTTGAACGAGCTGGAGCAGCGCCGCGCGACGATCCTTCAGCAAGCAGAGGAGCGCGGCGCCAAGACGGAAGAACTCGAGCAGACGCTGGCCAACACCGCCGACCAAGACCTGCTCGACGACTACTACCAGTCGATGCGGCCGCGCCGCCGCGGCATCGCGATGCAGATGGAGGAGAAGGGGCTCGCGCCGCTCGCCTTGGCGATCCAGCACCGCCAGTTCGGCGACGCGGCCATCATGACTGTCCCGGCGACCTCGCCGGTCCCCACACGAGACGACGCGGCAGCGCCGCCGAGCTCAGATGACGAGCCCGCAGAGGCAGCGCAGACCGCGACCGAAGAGGCGGCAGCGCCGACCGAGGAGGCCAGCGACGCGCCTCAGAACGGCGGGGATCAGGAGGGCGCGACCGCGGCGCCCGCGCCCGAGGTCGGCGCTGACCAACCGCCTTCGGAGGGCGCCGCCGACGACGTGTCGGCAGCGTCTGCAGCGACGCCCGCTCCCGAAGAAACCAGCGCAGCCGCGCCCGCGGACGCCTCCGACGCAGAGGCCGCCGAGGCGGACGCCGCGACGGCCGACGCACCCGCGCTGGCCGAGCAGCCGGCCGTCCCC
>JAYYEE010000398.1:0-2887 GCA_036160175.1 Planctomycetota bacterium | reverse complement strand
CGCTGCCTTCGCGCTGGCCTCGGCAGCGCACGCCCAAACCGCGGCGCGCCCGGCGCGGCCGCACGTCGTGGTGATCGTCAGCGACGACGCTGGCTATCGCGACTTCGGCGTGCAGGGGGCTGACGACATCCAGACGCCGCGGATCGACTCGATCGCGGCCGACGGCGTCCGGTTTACCAGCGGCTACGTCTCTGGGCCGGTCTGCAGCCCGTCGCGGGCTGGCTTGATGACCGGGCGATACCAGCAGCGCTTCGGCCATGAGCTCAACATCCCGCCGCGCTACAGCGAGGACAACGGCCTCCCGCTGACCGAGCGGACCATCGCCGACGAGATGCTCGCCGCTGGCTATCGGACGATCGCGCTGGGTAAGTGGCACCTGGGATACGCCGACAAGTTCCACCCGCTCTCGCGCGGATTCGCGCGCTACTGGGGATTCCTGCAGGGCGCGCGTTCGTACTTCCCGCTCAAGAAGCCGACGAAGCTCAACCGTCTGCTCCGCGATCGCGAGGTGCAGCCGGAGTCGTTCGACTACATGACGGACGAGCTGGGCCGGCAAGCAGCGGCCTACATCCGCGATCGGGGTGACGAGCCGCTGTTCGTCTACCTCGCCTACAACGCCGTGCACACGCCGATGCACGCGACGGAGGGCGACCTCGAGGGGCTCGAAGGCGCCAAGCGCCGCGGCAAGCTCGTCGCGATGACGCACGCGCTGGACCGTTCGGTCGGCTACGTGCTGGACGCGCTCGACGCCGAGGGCATCGCAGACGACACGCTGGTCTTCTTCCTCAACGACAACGGCGGCGCGACCAACAACGCCTCGGACAACGCGCCGCTGCGCGGGCGCAAAGGGACCGTCTGGGAGGGCGGGATCCGGGTGCCGTTCCTCGCGCGTTGGCCCAACGGTCTCCCGAAGGGCGCTGTCTACGATAAGCCCGTAATTGCGCTCGATATCTTGCCTACGTGCCTCGCCGCGGCCGGCGCCGAGCGAGCGGGCGAATTGCCGCTGGACGGCGTCGACCTGCTGCCACACGTCCGCGGGGCCACGGCTGATGCGCCGCACGAGGCCTTGTTATGGCGTCATGGTGACGCCAAGTGGGCCGTCCGCTGCGGGGACTGGAAGCTCGTGGGGCAAGGCGAAGCAGCGCCGCAGCTCTACCACCTCGGCGACGACGTGGGCGAGCAGCGCGACCGCGCGGCCGATGAGCCAGATCGCGTCGCCGAGCTGCGTTCTCGATTCGAGACCTGGAACGCGCAGCTGGTCACGCCGCGCTGGCGTTATGGGAAGAAGGGCGCCGCCAAGAAGTGACCGAGTGGCCGCCTCGCTCTCGTGGGCATCCGCACCAGGGCTCGCTATGGTTTAATCACGATATGAGCCACCCCAGAAGGAGAGCGATGCTTGTCGCCGCGTTCGCGGTCTGGGCAACGTCGTGCAGCAACGGGGGGAGCTCGTTCGTCCCAGCGCCGGATCCAGGGCCAGGACCAAGCGGGAGCGCCGTGATCGTGGAGGGGGACATCGGCCCTTCAGGAGGGTCTTTGTTCGTCGCGACGGGCGCCGACGCGGGTGTCGCGGTGAGCGTCCCCGCGGGCGCCGTCACGGTGCCGACGCGCTTCCGGGTCTTTCGCGAAGACAGCGCTGCGGACTTCCCTGGCGCGTTCCCCGTCTATCGCTTCGAGCCGGCGGCGCTCGACCTGAACGGCGCGGAGGTCACCGTATCCGTTCGCGCGAGCGAGGCCTTCTTCCCAGGGACTGGGCCAGTGCTGGCTATCTTCTCGCGCGGTGACGAAGGTCAGAAGTGGCGAGCCCTAACTTCGACCGTCGTCGACGAGGCGAGCCGCCTCGCTACTGCGACGACGCAGAGCCTCGGTGAGATGGTCGTATGGAACGGCAACCTGCACCGCTTGTTCACTCAGCCGCATGGGTTCTTGGACCCTGCGGTCGGCACTGCTGTAGAGAGCGTGGGTGGGGTCGACGTGATCGTCGAAGAGGGCTCTCAGCAGCTTCAGATCGGACGAGGTAGCTTGGCCGCGTTCTGGAACGCGCCGGAGACCGACAACGTCATCATCCTGCACGGCGCCCTCGGCTCCCCGCTCGACTTCTTGGGGCAGGAAGACCTGATCGAGAACCTCTCCATCAACTACGCCAACGTCGTCCTCTACTCGTATCCGTCGGCGCGCGGCGTCGCCTACGCGGCGAACGAGCTGTACGACCAGATCCTCGCCAATCGTAAGCCGGGCTTCGGATGCCGCATCGTCGGTCACAGCCTGGGCGCGCTGATCGGTCGCTACCTCCTAGAGCGCTCACAGACAGACACGAGCCGGTCCGGGTATGACCCATCTGACCCGTCGTTGATCCCGATCATCGACAAGCTGGTGATGATGGCCCCGCCGAACGGCGGCGCCGCGAGCGCGGTCGTGCCCTTCGCGATGCTTGAGGCGGTCGTCACGCCTGAGGAGCGCGACTTGATCCAGACCGCGGACGATCTGGACGAGAGCCCGACGTCGCTGCCGGTGCTGATGAACGCGTCCTACCTCGACAATGCCACCCGCTATCACACCGTTTACGGCGACATCGGCACGGGTTCCGACGGCGTCGTCTCGGTCGCGAGCGCGCTCGCGCTGCCGCTCGGCGTGGGTGAGACCGCGACGTTGTTCGCTGCGCAGCACGATGACCTGCATCGATACGCCACCTCCCTAGGGGTCGCGGTCTTGATTGGATCGGTCCTGCAGGCGCAGTGAGCGCGCGCGCGATCCTTGGCTTGACGGCAGCCTTGGTCGTTGCCGCGGTGGTCGCGCGTTGTTGTCGGTCGCGGACGGTCTCGACGCCGCCGGTCGAGGCGCAGGAAGGCGAGGCAAACGTCGCGGCGCAGGCTGTTGTCGCCCCCTCGCT